>JBDHWX010000076.1:0-8956 GCA_039810365.1 Bdellovibrionales bacterium
AATAAATAATAACGAGGCGTAGAACTTTGCTCAACCACCCACTTCACCGATAAACCTGGAATATCTGAAAAAAGTTCTGATGTTAGGCAGCCTTCATCCCCATTACAACTTACTAAATCTGTTTGTTTGCTCGTCTGATCTGCATTGCCTATACCAGTGTCGCAGCTTATTTTATCGTATTTGCGTGAAGACAATATGTTTGTAAAATCACAGATAACATCTCCACTGCCCTTATCTATGACAGCAAGACTTGTTTGGCCACGATTTTGAATGTCCATAACGGCATCAACGCTTAAGAGTTGAAGATACAAATGGTTCTTAATACCACAGCCTCTCGCCTCACCTTGTGAAAGCAAGATTTCAAAATTCTTTTTTCCCTCTGATTTATAGACAGCACAATTTTGGAAAAATAGAGACGTCGTCAAAATTAGACCAAAAATCCAAAGATAATGACGAAAAAGATCAACAAACCGTTTTTCCATATCTTCTCAATCGGAGACATTCTTAAAAAACTAAAGTCATTTTTTTATCAAAAAATACCGCAAGATATTGAAATTATTTGATTTTAGCTCGAATGAGAAAAAGCCCTTTTATAAGGCCCAAAAAAGGAAAGTATAAAAAAAGGCTTGCAAGGGGTGCGCATATCAACCAAGCCACACACCCTCTTAAAAGAGCCATGCCATAGACCCCAAAAAAGCCCAAATGGTCTATTCGAAAGTGGTCCACCATCATAGAAATATCAAAATCGGTTGGTGGCATGTCAAAAATTTTTTCTCCCATTTTAATAAAAGGAATAATCAATGCGAGTTGAAGAGGATAAGAAAAGTAATTTGCAATTTGTATGGCAACATGATTGAGCTTAAAAAGAATAGCCACAAGCACACAAAGGATTGTGGTCAAACCAATAATCGGAAAACAACAACAAACAACGCCCAAACTTAAAGAAAAAGCAAGTCTTTCTGGAGACTCCCCTTGGTGTAAGAGGTTTTTAATTGGCTCTAAAATTTTTTTTTGAAAAAAATTTTTCACTGATAAAACTTCATAGATTTTTTTGTTTGATTCCATGCCCGAAGAGAATTCTCTTTAATTTTGCCTTGATGAAAAACCTGAAGCTCCCCTTTTTGAAGCAATATATTTCCATCAACAAAAACATAATGAACGTCTTGCGGATGAGCTCCAAAAACTATTTGAGAAGCAATATCGCCATCGGGATAAAGACTTAAAGAATTTCTTTTTAAAATAACAAGATCTGCTTTTTTCCCAACTTCAAGGGTTCCAATTTCTTTTTCTAAACGAAGAGCTTTTGCTGCCTCAACTGTTGCCATTCTTAAAACCTGCCACGCCGGCATTGTAAGAGGGCCATGCCGAACCTTATGAATCGTAGCCGCTAAAGTCATTTCATAAAAAATACTTAAGCGATTGTTGCAAGGAGCACCATCAGCTCCTAACATAACAGGAATTCCTCTTCTGAGCATTTCAGGAATATTTGCTATACCCGAGGCAAGTTTTAAGTTGGAACCTGGGCAATGACAAATTCTCGTTTTTGTTTTTTGTAAAACATCCATCTCTTGAGAATCTACATGAACCCCATGGGCTAAAATGGTGTCTTCCCCCGTAAATCCCATCTTATGAAGAAAATGAATATTTTGAAGACCTGTTATTTTTTTAACTAACTCTATTTCACCTTTATTTTCTGATGTGTGGGTCTGAAGATACCAATGATTTTGACGTGCAAGTTTTGCACTTTCTTGCAGCAATACTTCTGTGCAACTTACGGCAAACCTAGGGGTTACGGCATATTGGATCCTCCCACCACAAGCTCCATGCCATTTTTTTCCAAGATCTTCTATCTCTTGAAGAGATTTATCTGTTTTTTCAAGTAATCTTTGAGGGACGCCTTCACCCATATCCATTTGTGTTTTGCCACCGATATAACGTATCCCTGATTTTTTAACGGCTTCCATAACATATTGATGAGAATGAGTTGTTCCAAAATCACAAATCGTAGTTGTTCCTCCTGAAATCAACTCTGATAAGCCCAGTTCTGCAGAAGCATAGGCTGATTCCTCATCAAGTGCTGCCTCGTAGGGCCAAACTCTATTTTTTAACCAATCTAAAAGCTCTAAATCATCAGCCTGGTGACGCAAAAGTGTTTGGATAAGATGAATGTGCCCTTGAATAAAACCTGGTAAAACAAAACAATCTTGAGCTTGAATCACCTCTACACCTTGTTCTGCGACAATGCGAGGAGCAATTTTTGAGATTCGACCTTTTTCAATTAAAACATCTGATAAAAAAACCTCATAATCCCGAACCACGGGAACAAGGCTTGCGTTTTGAATAAGATACCGATCCATAAGGATTAGTACTTTAACATAACTCCGGCACGAATACTATAGTAAGAAGTTTTAACAAGATCGGACTTGGGTAGAAATCCATATTCTAATTGCACTGGTATATAAAGAGTGTCGCTAAATCCAAGATCAACACCACCACCCAAAGCATAGGCTGCAGTTGTGGCAATAGTACTGACATCTAAGGCATTTGAAGATTTGCCCGTTGGAAACCAAATTCCAAAACCAAGTCCTACCCATGCTTTTGTTTCTTTTTGTAAAAAATTAACACGTCCCCAAAGCATGCTGGTGATATATGTAATTTTAGTTGTAAAACTTGGTGAAGCATCAACTTTAAATTGGTCCATGCCAATCATTCCACGCAATCCCAAAAAATCATTAATTTTATAGTCTAGGGCACCCGTAACACCAAAAGCCGTTCCACTTCCCTTGTAGGTATCACTTCCAATAATAAAATCCATTTTGTCAAAGTTCACTCCCAAAAAGCCACCTAAAGCAAAGGCAGAATTTTTTGTTGCCTGATAACCACTATTACCTAATTGAGCAGATTGTTTTGCACTACGACCACCATTTTTTGCAATGACTTCTTGGGAGTTTTTTACTTTTCCTTTAACTAAAACACCAATGGCCTTTTGGTCTTTCACAGTCGTAATTCTGAGGATTGACGTTTTTTTTCCTGTACTCGGATCTGTTGTGTAAACAAGATCACCTTTTGCAACGCTGAGGTCTTCAAGGTAAATCAACGCTTTTTTGCCTTTTACTTTTTCAACGTAGGCTGATTGTGCATTTGGAATCGTTAAAAAAAAGAAGGTGGCCGTAACGGCATACCAATTGATGATGTTTTTCACGATGTATCCCCTAGTTATCTTATTTTATTAGATTCTTAAGGATCCTCATAGAAAAAACATGATCTAAAACCTCCCTGCAAGACTATAGTCATAAAAAAAGGGCCTCTTTTACCAGGCCCTTTTATATATTACGTTATGTTCGCTGTGACTTCTTTTTTATAGACTCCTTCTTCTTTCAGAGTTCAATTGTCATTTCAAGTGGGAAATGGTCAGAAAAACCTGCCTTCTCTGGAGTTGTGGCATCCACATTATACTTAGCAGGGATTCCATTAACACATTTCCCATTTTTAAAAGTGAAATTGTTTTTAATTGCAAAAGGAGCTGAAACAATACGAAAGTTTTCTATTCCTGCTCTCATAAGACCACCCTCAACAAGGTTTGATGTTACAAAGAAGTGATCCAAATGATTCCATGCTCTCTCTGTTGGATAATAATAAGACCCTTTAGGCATCTTATCTAGCATCTTGTTGGGATCATTTTTATTTGCAGAATTTCGGTAAATTGTTTCAACGTCCTGAAGAGTATCGGTGAGCTGATCAAATGGATGAGGAGAATCTTTATCAATGGTATTAAAATCACCACCGGCAATAGCGTGATAGTTGTCTTTACCATATTTTTTAACATTATCCTGAATTCCTTTTTTAAGAATTTTAGCTGCTGCAACACGAGCTGCAGATGGAGAGCCTTGAGATGGCCAATGATTGGCATAGACTCCAAGAACTTTGTTTGGTTTTCCATTAACAGAAAAGTTTGCAACTAAGATATTACGTGTTGTCTTAATTCTTAATTCGCCAGGAAACTTAACGACAAGCTCCTTCATCTCTCTTAATTTAATTTTGTCTTCCTTATAGAAAATAGCCAGTTCAATGCGTTTATCATTTCCAGATGACACAAGAAATTTAGGATATCCCAAAACGTCTGCTAATTGAGAGGCGACATTGACATTTTCAACTTCGTTTACAATAAGAACGTCAGGTAAGTCACCCTGTGCTTCGATAATCTTTTTGGTTTGTTCTAGATGCATACGAAACTTTTGCTCTGTCCAATCTGTTTTAAAACAAAGAGTTTTGTAATATCCAGACTGATAAGCACAGTTCTCTTTTTCGGGACTGTCTTTGGGTAAAAACTCATAATCATCACGACCTTCATCATGAACAGCATCAAAAAGATTTTCAATATTGTAGGTCATGACCTTGATCTGATTTTTGCCAACATTTAAAATATAATCTTTTTCACTACCATATTTTGTTGGTCCCTCACACTTAACTTCAACAGCTAACGACTGGTTTAAAGAAATAATAAAACTCAGCAGAAAAAACGATAAAAACAGTATTCCCCTCATAAGACCCCTCCTATTTGGACAATAGAACTATCCTAGCCAGAGAAGACTTTCAACAAAAACCCTATTTATGTACAAATTTAAAACTGCTCCATTAGGCTGTGTATAAGGAGGCAGTTATAATTAATAAAATTTGCGGTGAGTTTTTGCCATTTGTTTCAATGGATTCGATGGCTTAAACCGTGTGCCAAATTTCACAGCAAATTCCTCTAGAGAGTCCACAATTTTTTCACTGCCTATGGAATCTGCATATCTTAAAAGGCCTCCTCGAAATGGTGGAAACCCTGTGCCCATAATCATGGACATATCCACATCTTGAGGGGTTTCCACAATATGATCTTCTAAGAAAGCAAGGGCTGCTTCGTTAATCATAGCAAAAATTCCTCGATCAATACCAACTTTTGCATCTAATTTTTTTGATGGATGAGAAAGGCCTAAGTCTTTGTAAACGGAAACGTCAACTGTTCCTTTTTTACCTTTGTCATCGTAGATGTAAAAACCTTTTTTATTTTTCTTTCCAAGGCGACCCGTGTCGGCAACTCCCACCATCACTTTTGAAGGCGCAGCTCTTTCACCAAATGCCTTATGAAAAATTTTTGCAACTTTAACAGCAACATCAATTCCGATTTCATCTAAAAGATGAAATGGTCCCATAGGCATTCCAAAGTTTAAATAGGCTTTATCAATATCTTCAATGGAATACCTTTCTTCGAGAAGATAAACGGCCTCATTTAAATAAGGTAGCAAAAGACGATTCACCAAAAACCCTGGACCATCTTTCATGACAACTGGAGTTTTACCCATTTTTTTACACAAATCAAAAATAGTTGCTGTCGCCACATCACTTGTTTTAGCCCCTCGTACAACTTCCACCAGTGGCATTTTGTGAACGGGATTAAAAAAGTGCATGCCCACAAAGTTCTCAGGTTTTTCCAGAGCAACAGACATGTCATTGACACTCAAAGATGATGTGTTAGTTGCAAGTATCACATCTGGTCTACAATTCTTGTAAGTCTCAGCTAAAACCTTCTTTTTAATTTCAAGATCTTCTACAATGGCCTCAATCACCACGTCGGTCTGCTTAAAACCATCATAAGTTGTTCCCCCACTAATGCGATCCATTTTTTGTTCTAATTCATACTTTGTGATCTTTTTTCTTTTTAGAGCCTTTTCCCAAATATCACGAGCATGGTGATAACCAAGTGCAATGGCCTTGTTATGAATATCCTTCATGCGAACTTCAAAGCCTTTATCGGCACCAAGTTGTGCAATACCACCACCCATGGTGCCTGCACCCAAAACAGCCATTTTGTGAACAGGTAATGGTTTTACGCTTTTGTCTGCAACACCTGTTTGCTTTTTAACTGCTTCCATCATGTAAAAAAGATTAATTAAATTTTTAGAAATCTCTGTTGCAGCCACTTCTCCAAAACCTTTGGCTTCAATTTGAAGAGCTTTGGCTCGATTCGACATGCCATAGGTTTTCTGGATCACTTCAATGGCTTTTTCGGGCGCTGGATAGTGACCTCTTGTTTGTTTTAAGAGCATTTTCTTTGCTTGCGAAAAGACAACAGATTTCAATGGCCCTTCCATCATCTTAGCCATAACACCTTTGGGTTGAAATTTTTTACGACGTTTTTTGCCACCAGACTCCACTATTTTTTTAGCATAGCTTATCGCATATTCTTCTAAAGCTGTTGCAGGAACACACTCATCAACAAGACCCAGTTTATAAGCTTTTTTTGCAGGGACAGATTTTCCAGCTAAAATAATGTCAAGGGCCGCCTGAATGCCAATGACTCTTGGCAAACGCACACAGCCTCCAAAACCAGGAATAATACCAAGTTGCGTTTCCGGAAGACCAATTTTCGTAGAAGGATCATCCGAGGCAATACGATAATCGCAGGCCAAAGAAAGCTCACATCCTCCACCAAGACACGCACCATTGATGGCTGCAATCACAGGAAACGGAAGATCTTCTGGCATGCTCACAATCATTTGTCCCTGAGCCGCAGCTGTCGAACAAGCATCCGGTGTTTTGAGAGCCTTAATTTCTTCGATATCAGCACCTGCAATAAAGATTTTGGGTTTCTTAGATAGAATAACAAGAGCTTTTGTCGTTTTTGATTTTTCCAGATCACTAAAGATTTCACTCAAACGAATCAAAACTTCTTTAGATAGCTTATTAACCTTTTCTCCTTCGAGATCCAGTTCTAAAATTTTAATTCCATCATTATCTTTTAATCTTAAGCTATTCTCTAGATTCATATTATGCCTCTTTCTCCAAAATCATGGCTCCACCTTGACCACCACCGATACAAAGTGTTGCCAAACCAAACTGAACATTTCTTAGCTGCATCTCTTTCATCAACGTCACAATCAAACGTGTTCCCGTTGCTCCAACGGGGTGACCAAGAGCAATGGCTCCACCATTCACATTTAATTTTTCAAAATCCACTTCTCCAACAGCTTTATCTAAACCTAATTTTTCTTTTGCAAAAGAATCGCTTTCAAAAGCTTTAATGCACGCCAAAACCTGGGCCGCAAAAGCTTCATTGAGCTCGATGAGCCCCATATCCTTTAAATTCAGACCAGCCCGTTTTAATGCCAGAGGTGTTGAATAAGCTGGCCCCAATCCCATTCTTTCTGGCTCAAGCCCCCGATAGGCATAAGAACGAATACTCACTATGGGCTTATAACCAAGACTTTGAGCCTTTTCCCGCGACATCATCAAAACCATAGCTGCGCCATCGGTAATGGGACAAGAATTTCCGGGAGTTACTGTACCAAATTTTTTATCGAAAAATGGTTTTAATTTTGCAAGTTGTTCAAGACTTTGCCCATCTCGAGGACCCACATCATTTTCCACAATGTCTTTAAAATCAGGAGGAATAAAAAATGGCGCAATCTCCTGAGCGAGTCTTCCATTTTTTTGGGCCTGAACTGCCTTTTGATGAGACCTTAAAGCAAACTCATCTTGCTCTTTGCGAGTGAGATGAAATTCCTTAGCTAAAACTTCTGCTGTTTGTCCCATGTTGATTCCGACAAAGGGATCCGTTAAACCTTCAAGAATTGAAATTCGAGGTTTTAAATCTGCTAATTTTATTTTTTTGAGAGCCGAAAGCTTTTTACCAAATGTTTTTGCAGCTGCAAACTCACCAAATTTTTTTGCAAAACTTCTTTGAAACATGAGTGGCATATCCGACATACTTTCTGTTCCGCCCGCTATAACGACATCTGCAATGCCAGCCTTAATTTTATCATAGCCCGTTGAAATACTTTCCATGGCCGAGGCACAATTACGATGAACTGAGTGAGCCGAAACACTTAGGGGCAAGCCTGCATTCAGTGCAATCACTCGCGAAATATTAACGGCATCAGAAGGTGTGCCCGTGTTACCAATAATCACCTCATCAATAATATTGGGGTCTACATCTGTTTTTTGCAAAAGCTCTTTAAGAGACGCACGACCTAATTCTTTTGCGTGAATATTTTTTAAGGCTGTTCCTGCTTTTGCAAATGGTGTTCGGATACCCTCTACGATAACCACATCTCTTGGACTACTCATGGTGATGACCTCGTTTTGTAGATTGATTTAGTTTCTTTATAATGAACCAGATCATTTAAAATGTCTCGATAATTGAATGTCACATTCATTTCTTATGCAGGGCAAAAATGTGTTTTTAAAGCAGCACTTTGCCTAGGCTTACACCATTGACTATTGTCCACCATGTTCATAATCTAGTGGAATCAAAAAAGGATCAAAAAAATGTCCAATAACTATAACGACTCCCTTGATTATCACTCCTCTGGAAAACCTGGAAAAATTGAAGTCATCGCAACCAAACCTTGCGATACAGAAAGAGATCTCTCTCTTGCCTACTCTCCTGGTGTTGCTAAGCCTTGTATTGAAATCGCAAAAGATCCAAAAAAAGTTTACGACTATACCGCCAAGGGGAATCTTGTCGCCGTCATCACCAATGGAACCGCAGTCCTTGGGCTTGGAAACATTGGCCCTCTTGCCGGAAAGCCCGTTATGGAAGGAAAAGGAATTTTATTTAAAAAGTTTGCAGATATCGATGTTTTTGATATCGAGCTGAACTGCAAAACGCCAGAAGACTTTATCCTTACTGTTAAGTCCCTCGAACCAACTTTTGGTGGCATCAATTTAGAAGATGTCAAAGCCCCAGAGTGCTTCGTAATCGAAGAAGCCCTTAAAAAAGAACTCAATATCCCCGTTTTTCATGACGATCAACATGGAACAGCCATTATTACGAGTGCGGCACTTCTTAATGCCGTTCACATTGCCGGAAAAAAATTAGAAAAAATTAAAGTTGTCGTCAATGGCGCTGGAGCCAGTGCCCATGCTTGTTCCAAATTATTTTTAAGTCTTGGAGTCAAAAAGGAAAACCTTA
>JBDHWX010000077.1:0-8907 GCA_039810365.1 Bdellovibrionales bacterium
CTTGTATCTTCGTGCCGGCACCAAGATGCCAAAAGATAAGCTTGAGCAATTTCAGACAAAAAATAATGACGTCTTTTATATTCACGAAAAAGATCGCAAAGAATATAAATCCTATATTGCTTCACAAATTAATGATGCCTCATTAGATAAAAAAATAAGAGGAAAAATCTTAAAAGAAAGTACGTTTTCAACTATCGAAGAGCTTTTTGAAAATCCCAATATGTCTCAATCTCTTGAGGGGGCAAAACAAGCTGTTGATGATATCATCAATTTTATGCAAAACGAAACCGACGCCATGGCTGAACTCATTGGGCTTTCTTCTCATGATTTTTATACTTACAATCACTCCCTTGATGTTTGTATTTATTCCCTCGGTTTAGGAGAACTTGTTGGGATTACAGACCCCAAGACCTTAAAAGAATTGGGACGTGGTGGTCTTTTGCACGATATCGGAAAAAAATTTGTTCCACTGGAAATTATTTGTAAAAAAGGCGGGCTCGATGAATCTGAGTGGGAACAAATGAAAAAACATCCTGCCTATGGAATCAAAATCTTATCTGAATATCCAGACGTTCAGGATACAATCAAAGCCTGCGTTTATGAGCACCACGAAAATTATCTTGGTAATGGCTACCCTCAAAATCTAACAAAAGAAGAAATTCACCCTTTGGCTCGTATCGTTGCCATTGCCGACACCTACGATGCACTCACCACAAAAAGATCTTATAACGAACCTCTTTTGCCAACCACAGCCCTACAACTTATGAAAGAAAAACTTGCGCCAAGATTTGACCCAGATCTTTTGAAAGCTTTTTATGAAGTTCTTTTTAAAATAAATTCTTAAATTATTCGCCGTCTTTTTTCTTTTTTAAAACTTCGATTTCTGCTGAAACTTTAAATTTATGCTCTTCTACAAAACGAGAAGCCTCTTTTACAAAATCAATTTTTGAAATAAGGTTTATAATTTCTTTGGTGACTTGATTGGCAATTACTTCCTTTGTTTTCATTGCATTTTGGACAAGCGTTACCAAAATATCCTTTGGCAGCTTCAACTCTCCCAACGCAGATCTGATACTTTCTTCTGTTAAAAAAGCTGCCCCAATACCCACCGCAAAAATCTTTTTTGCTATTTCTCCAATAGAAGTTCCCTGTTTTTTTAATTCTTCCTCATCAAAAGAAAAATTATCTGAATCATTTGCCATAAATCTCACTCACCCTTTTGTGATAAGCACTCATCATATTGGGAAGATTCACCGAAATCAGTGTTTTGGCAATAGGTCCCGGCACAAACATTTTAAAATCTGCATCTATGGTATAGGTTGCCTTTGTTTTTCCAGATTGGTCCTCTAGAACCCACGAGCCCGATGTTTTTTTAAACAAGTCGCCACCTGCAAAATCCCAATCGATACGATCCGGTGAAGACTCCTTCATCCATAAAAGATATTTAAAATTTTTGATGACGTTAACTGTATACTCGACCTTTTTTTTATTATTTTCTGTCTCAAGAGTTTTGCAGTCTTTAACCTCAGGTAAAAAATCGGGATATTTTTCGTAATCGGAAATAATTTTAAAAAATTCTTCTTTAGTGCAATTAAAAACTTCTGTTGTTGAAGCATTCGCCATACAAAAACCCCTTTAATTACGATTTCAATATTATGTTAGCTCTTCCCTTGTCAGAATAGCAATCATAAAGATGTCGAGCCACTTTACTTTTTTTTAAACAAGGCTTCAGCAGCCCTCAGGAGATCATTTTTGGTCGGACCATTTTGTAGACCATTTACTCCAGGAGAAAAATACCCACAAAAATTAGATCGATCTTTTTCTTTAACATAATCAGCTTGCGGCTCTCGACACTCATGATAAGCACTAGGGTCATAAAATGCACAATTCAGACACACATGAACATCTGCACCACAACTGGAACACTCATCTCTCCTCCCGACGATCTCTCCAATTGAAATTGGAATTTCATTTTTGCACGAAAAACAAATCATAATGGTTTTCTGTCAAGATGGTGATAAGCGCGAATGTCTCGAATGGTTCCTGTTTTTGATCTCATAACAATGGAATGAGTTTCAACACTATCATTTGGTAAAAAACGAACTCCGTTTAAAAGAGGACCATGGGTGACCCCCGTTGCAACAAACATAACATCTCCAGAGGCAAGATCGTTTAGAGAATAAGCTTTATCCAAATTTTGCACACCCATATTTTGAGCGCGTCTTTTTTCTTCTTCACTGCGAAATTTTAAGCGTCCTTGAAAGTCTCCACCCAAACATTTCATGGCAGCAGCACTAATCACTCCTTCTGGTGCTCCACCAATTCCCAAAAGCATATCAATACCAATAACTCCCCAAGCCGTTGCAACAGCGGCAGAAACATCTCCATCTTGAATCAAATGAATCCTGGCTCCCGTTTCCCTGACCTTTGCTATCAGCTCTTCGTGTCTAGGGCGCTCCAAAATCACAACAGTTAGCTCTGAAATAGATTTCTTTAAGGCTTTTGCTAATTCCGCCAAATTTTTTTGAGGAGTTTCATCGATGTGAACCACTCCCTTTCCTTTTGGTCCCACAGCAATTTTATCCATATAAGTATCTGGTGCATGCAAAAAGTGACCCTTTTCTGCAATGGCTACAACAGAAATTGCTCCAACACCACCACTTGCACAAATGCTGGTTCCCTCAAGAGGATCTAATGCGATATCAACTTCAGGGCAATGAGCCTCCCGAACTCCTACTTTTTCACCAATGTAGAGCATAGGGGCTTCATCTCTTTCTCCTTCTCCTATCACAACTGTTCCACGGATTTGTAAAACATCAAAAGCTTTTCTCATGGCATCAACAGCTGCCTGATCAGCGGCATCGCTTTGCCCTCGTCCCATCCAACGCGCAGAAGAAATAGCGGCGGCTTCTGTGACTCTTACAAACTCTAAAGCCAGGTTTCTGTCCATGATTCTTTCTCCATTAATTCCAAAAGCTCTCGCGGTGGCTTGCAGATCTTCATATCACGATTTAACAAGATATGCTTGGTCCAACCTTGAGCTGAAAGCTCTTTTGTTTTTTTGTTAAATAATTTGTATTCAAATAAAAATTTGGTCCCTTCATTCTTGACTTGCATCAAAACTTCAATCTCTTCATTAAATTTTAAGGGCCTTTTATGCAAGACTTGGGTTTCTAGAACCGCAAGGATTGCTTCATTCCAAATCGGCAAGGTTATAACATGTTCTTGCCCGTACCAAGAAACCCGTGTCTCTTCAAAATACTTTAAATAATTGGCATGATGAACCACTCCCATAAGATCGGTCTCATAAAAGTGAACACGTCTCGAATAACAAAAAAAATTATCCATGATCCATCATCTCTTGAGCAAGCTTTGCAATCACTCCATCTGGATCTTGAACTTGGCTCAGCAAAGAAAAAATATCTTTGATAATTTTTTCTTTTTTTACTATCGGCCTCTTACTCTCAGGATTATTGACCCGATAGGCATAATCTTCTGTTGGCGCTTCTAAAAATTCTTTGCTTTCCGATAAAAAGAACTTTTTATTTTCAAAACTGACAACTTCGTAATTTACTTCAAACGTTGCCTTAACAATTTTTCTCTTATTTCCCCAAATAAAAATATTGGTTTGATTTGGACCATGAAACCAGTAATCAAACCCCTGCTCCTTGATATAAAATTTAGGATCTACCAAGCGGGTATTTTGACCAATAAGCTTTTGCTTTAAAAACTTTTCTAAAATCTTTCTGGTCGCAAGAGGTAAATCTACAAAGTAAACGGCCAAACTTCTTTCATCGGCACGTACAATCTCACATTCGATGGTGATTTTTTCATCTTCTTCTTGAAAACAAAATACAAAGGGGACCCGATCTCCCTTTTGATATTTTTGTGGAATAATAGAAGTCTTAACAATGGCTGCGCCAATATAAGAAATGTCCAAAACACCCGTTTGATAATCTCCCTCAGGCCATCGGACTTCAAGACCCACAATTTTTGAAAAATCCAGAACACCCTTAGTTAAAAAGACACGAGGATATCTTCGAGTATTTTCTCTTTGTACTTTTTCCTCATTTTTTGTCATTGAGTCTCCAGTATTACCACTCATATTCATGATATCCTTTTATCGTTCATGATACTTTTGGACAATATATCTTTTTAATTGATTTGCAACTTGGCGGCCTATGACTTCAAGCCCAAACCCCATTAAAACCTTTGGAAGAGGTAATTTTTCGGCACTATACTCTGCCGTCATTGAGATTTCTGACTTTTGACGCCCAATCTCAAGAACCTGAAAAACCCCCTTCATTCCTTTAAACTGTTTTTCTACACATAACCAATGAATCTCTCTAGATTTCCCCTGCGGAGTTTTTCTTTCTACTTCAAAAACCCTTATGACCATATCTGCACGGTACCCAAGGGCCTCTATGCCAATTTCCACTTTTTTCTGATCTTTGTTGTAGTGAACTTCCACAAAATGGTTATCAGCCTTTTTTAAGTCTTCATAGTTTGAGATCTGCTCAAATGCAAAATCTTGCGGAACATCAACATCCCCTCCTGCCACAACCCTCATTTCATAGAGCTTTGGATCATTTCTTATTTTTTCAGTTTTTGCTGAAACAACAATCAGATCTTCATTTTGCATTCTTTTTTGCACTTCTATTTTTTTTCGCCAAAAAGGATTGTGGAAATCCTCTGGCCATTGCACCTTCTCAGGTTGTGATGACAGAGCAAAAGCTGAAAAAACAAATAAGAAAACAACAATAATCAAACGGATCATGGCCTATATTCTTGTTGTAAAACTTATTGGTTGCAACAAGAATAGATTTAAAACTTTACGCCTCTCGGATAAAATAGAGCTCAGGAGAACATATGGCACTAATCCAAAAAAAATATATTCCCAATCTTCTTACTTACATGCGTATATTGTTTGCGCCTGTTATTCTTTGGCTTATTTACCTGGATACACCTCAAAGTGGGTACTGGGCATGTGCTTGTTTTATTCTGGCATCAATTACTGATTACTATGATGGGGCACTTGCTCGAAAATGGAATATCGTCAGCACCATGGGAAAGTTTATGGATCCTGTAGCAGATAAGGTTTTGGTTTCTAGTACCCTTATCATGCTCGTTCCCACAGATAAGCTCTCCCCCCTTCTTGTCATTATTCTCGTTGCAAGAGATTCCATTATCGATGGCTTAAGATCAGCTGCTGCAACCAATAATGTTGTTATTAGTGCTGCAAAAATGGGAAAATGGAAAACGGCTACACAAATGGTGGCAATTCCTTGCATTCTTTTTTACCAACCCCTTTTTGGACTTCCAATCTATCAAATTGGGTATTGGACTCTCTGGGCCAGTGTTTTTTTAAGTGTTCTTTCGGGTTTCCACTACGTCAGAGATTACATGAAGCATATTTAAGAATTGAGATGAGGAATTTTATTAAGCCTATAAATACTTAAAAGCATCACTGAAAAGCTTAAAAGCATGGAAAGAACAGCCCCCAAAGGGCTAAACTTACCCATGGCCGCAAGACTGAATGCCAAAATATTATAAATAATGGCAGCACAGGCCGTTTGAATGAGAACATTTTTATACTTTTTAGAATAGCCGATGGTTGTTAATATCAAATCAAGATTGGGAATCTGCAAATAAAAATCAACGGGCGCAAAGCCCTGGATTCGATGGCCAATACGAAATCCCACCTTAGCTTTTGCAAGAGCCAAGGTGTCGTTTAAACCATCACCCACAAATGCTGATGTCTCATCCACAATATCTGCTTTTTTTTCTGGAGAAAGATGCCCTAAATAATGAATCCGCCGATCTAGATCTGTAAAAATCTTGCCTGCACCATCTGTTGGGTCTCCTGATAAAATTTCAATTTTTAAATCGGGTCGCAATTTGAGAAGCTTTTTTAAAAATTGGCGAGAATTTTCATCGTAGATGCCCTTTCTAAAAATTTGCCCCACAAGTTTATTATTTAAGGAGATAAAAGAATAAGAAGGGTTTAATCCGTATGTCGAAAGTCCTTTTTCTTGCATAAAAGATTCACTTCCTATTGCAATCTCTGAACCATCATAGGTCTTGGCCAAAAGGCCTTTTCCCGGTATCTCTTGAACGACTTCTGCCTCTTGAGACTCTCCATTTAGGTTGAGTCCACGCATTGTAATATGCTGAGACTTCCCTGATAAATTTTTTAAAAATGGAATCACCTGATATGCTCTTTCTCCCGCACTTTCAAAGGGAATATACGTTGATTCCACAGCCTCTAGTGTTCCTGTTTTATCAAAAAAAAGTTTTCTAATTCTTGTTAAATCAAGAAGGGCTTCGGACCTTGAAAGTAAAATTCCAGATTTTAGCAATGACAAATGGGTCATCTGCTTTGCTAATGGAATAATGCTAGCAAAAAGACAGGGACAAAAAATCAAGATCCCAACAAAAAATGACTCTACAATTTTTTGTGAGTTTGCGCCCTGATAAGCCTGTACTCCGGCTGCTAAAAAGGCTCCCAAAAAACCTACTAAAACAATATTATTTTCTATTCTTGAAAAGATTTTGGAAAACTCTGACTTTTTACTACCAGATAAAAGCGCTATCTCTGCCCACGCATCAATTTTACGCTCTCCTTGTGGAGATAGGACCTTTAAAACAAGTTCGTCTTGAGCAATAGCACCTGCAAAAATGTGATCTCCCTTTTTGAATGAGACAAGGTGAGACTCCCCACTCATAAGATGATTATTGATCTGAGCAGAGTCACTTTCCAACACTCCATCCAGAGGTACTGTTTCTTGACCGCCAATACGAATCAAACTCTCTCTTTTCACTTGAGAAACATCGGCTTTCACCCACTCTCCTTTTTTAAAGAGTTCAAGATCTTTCTTTTTGGGGTGAAGCTGAAACAAGATGTTAGATGTTACAGAAGTTGTAATGGAGTTTTCAATTTTTTTGGTAAGTAAAAGGATTGCAATAATCATGGAGCCAGAATCTGCATATGTCACCGGAGAATGAGACAGAAGAGATAACAGCGTTACACCAAAAGCCGAGCATCCCCCAATAAAAATAAAAAGATCAAGGGTGAGAAGCCGGCTGTACCATAACGCCCGAATCCCTGCATTGGCATAAAAAGGAAGCCCTAAAAGGATAGCCGGTAACCCAAATAAAGAAGAAACAACCGAAAGCCAGTAATGTTCTTGTGACGTTATTTCTCCACCAATATAACCAGCAAAAGCAAACATTGACGACCACATGGCCAAAAACCAAATAAGACTTACCCTCACCCACGAAATTTTTTGATTGGCTTCATTTTTTAACGTCTCTTGAAAATCCAAAACCCAGCCATCAGACTGCCTTTTAATACCAAAACCAATACGGCTAACATGAGATTGAATCGTTTTATCTAGTAAGTCTTCTTGAGTAGCCACTTTTGGTCGAACAAGAAGTAATTTGCTGGCATAATTAATATTAGCTGAGGCAACTCCTTCGATTTTTGATACCAACTCTGTAATACTTTTAGCACATGTTGAGCACCACATTCCGGAGACAAAATAGACATACTGCTGAGGCGCAGAATCCATAAACTTTTTCCTCAATAAAGAGTATTGACCGTTTTTTCCAAATCTTGCATATTACTTATATTATTTCAATAAATTCAATACAACAACACACTTCCTAAAGGTTAAGGAAGTCTTCACTCGGGGTAATATATATATGGATTCAGCACTCGTATTTGTGATTTTAACTTTTACTATCTCGGTTCTTGGAGTCTTTGCTTTTGTCGTGGCTCTGATTCAAAAGCAAGTTTTGGTACCACCAGAAGCCGCAACTTCACTTTTTGGTAAAGGCGAAGAAGGCTATCCCGAACCCGATGCCCGAAGCAAAATGAGTGAAGAATGGAAGGAACTCGATCAGTCAGCTAAAAAACCTGTTATTTTGTTTTTTGTCTCTTCTGTTGCATGGCTTGTTCTTGGCTCTCTTTTTGGCCTCCTTGTTTCTTTTAAATTTCATATGCCTGAATTTCTTGGCACCCAGGCTCTCCTCACTTTCGGAAAGCTTAGACCTCTTCATCTCAATATCATTACTTACGGATGGCTTTCACCTGCTGCTCTTGGCGTTTGTATGTGGATGGTGCCACGGCTCACAAGAGTTCCTCTCGGACACGCAAAACTTTTAAGCATTGCCGGTGTTATTTGGAACATTGGCGTTTTACTCGGCTGCATTGGCCTTTTTATGGGACTTACCGATGGCCTTGAATGGCTTGAGTTTTGGTGGCCATTTAAAATATTTCTTGTCGTGGCTGGTGCTATGATTGGCATTCCCATCTTAATCAACATTATCCGCAGCCGTGAAAAACACATGTACGTGACTCTTTGGTATATCATCGGAGCTTTAATTTGGTTTCCTGTTTTGTTTGTCATTGCTAACTCCCATTTTTTTCACTCCGGAGTGGAACAGGCCATGGCCAATTGGTGGTTTGCTCATAACGTTTTAGGTCTCTGGGTTACCCCGCTTGGCATTGGTTTCATTTATTATCTTATGCCAAAAATTATTGGGAGACCCATTGTCTCTTATCAACTCTCTTTGTTTGGCTTTTGGGGTTTAGCTCTTTTTTATTCTCAAGTGGGAATGCACCATCTTCTTGGAGGACCTATTCCAACATGGGCTGCAAACCTTTCTGTCGTCATGAGTGTTGGAATGTTTATTCCTGTAGCAACAGTTGCCATCAACCATCACGGGCTTGGACTTCGACATCTTGGAGCTCTTAAAAATTCTGTTGTTCTAAGGTTCGCCTATTTTGCAGCCACATGTTACACGATTAGTTCTTTTCAAGGCTCTCTGCATTCACTTCGAACTTTCAATTACATTACTCACTTTACCCACTGGACAGTTTCCCACGCCCACTTAGGCCTTTAC
>JBDHWX010000078.1:0-8671 GCA_039810365.1 Bdellovibrionales bacterium
TGTAATCAAAAAAAGGGGAATCGAACTCCCGAGCAAGCTGATATGCCTCTTCTTAAAAGACCCCTAGAACCCAAATGGCTTCCGGCGGTCAAGTTCGAAGTCAATCCACGAACAGCGCCAGACGATTGGATTGTTTATCTCAATATTGCCATTAAAAAAGATTTTAGTTAGCCGATAAGTCCTTGTATTGGTTTAACTATGACAGATATAGAGCAAAAACAGACTTTTTTTTCTAAAGTTTCAACTCGTAAAGAGCGTGAACGCGCTTTTGTTTTAATGACAGACACAAAGGCCAACATTGAATGTCAGCTCAAAAATAAATCAATACTGAATCTAACGGCCAACCATCTCGTTGACTCTTATATGGTTGTTTTAGCTGATACTCTTGACGTACCTCTCCAAGAGGAAGTCATTGTCACTTTTAATATCGGACAAGAAAAATACTTTATGAAAACCACTTTTACAGATCATGATCTGGCCAATCACTATTGTATGAATCTAGATACATCACTTTTTAAACTACAAAGAAGAGATTCTTTTCGTGTCAGTATTCCGCAGGGATACTCTGCCAAAATCCATGTCCATCAAATTGACAACAGAAAAGTCGATAAAAAGTTTTGTTTATTTGATCTCAGCGGTGGCGGACTTTCTTTTGAAATTCCAGCAAATGTTCCCACAGAGGCTAAAAAGGGTGAAATATTAACTGCAGAAATTGAAATTGGCGGTCGATTTAAAAAAGAGTTTTCTGCTCTCATTCGCCATTGCGTCACTGTTGGTTCACAAGGAAGCGGTCTTAAAAAAATTGGAATCGAATTTACCAATATGTCACCCAATGACCAATCTGAAATTATTAAGGTTGTCATGGATATCCATAGAGATCTCTTCTCAAAATTCAAAATTGGTTCACGATAGTTAATTTTTTTAAACTCTAGCTAGAATGTTGACTTTAGAGAATTTTTTAAATCTTTAGGACTTTGAATTGATAAAACTTTACTAGCAATTTTTCTTTCAATAGCAAAGCGCAAAAGAGATCTCGCCTCTGCCTGCAATCGAACTTGGCTTTTCCTTTTTAACTTTAATTCCATATTATTCAAATTTAAAATAAAATAATTGGCAAGTTCCTCAACGCCTCTTTTTTCTGTTGCTACAGTTGAAAAAACATCAACCTCTTTTTCTTGGATCTGGATTTCATGCTTTAATTCATCAATGAGACTCAAAGCTCCTGGCCGATCTGATTTGTTGACAACAAAAATATCGGCAATTTCCATAAGACCTGCTTTCATTAACTGAATTCCATCTCCACTTTCTGGCACCAAGACAACAGTTGTTAAATCTGAAACATTCATAACCTCAAGCTCTGTTTGACCAACACCAACAGTTTCAATAATCACAACGTCAAAACCTGCGTGATCAAAAGCCCTGAGCATAAGATAGCTTGCGGCACTTAAGCCTCCCAAGCTCCCTCGTGTTCCAACAGATCTTACAAAAACCCGTGGGTTCTCAAGGGCCTCATGGTAGCGAATGCGATCTCCCAAAAGTGCACCCTGAGAAAACGGACTACTGGGGTCAATGGCCAAAACACCAACGCTTAAATCATTGTTGCAAAATTGTTGTATAAGCGCCGAAATCAACGTGGATTTTCCTGCTCCCGGAGGGCCTGTGATTCCAATTCTTAAAGATAAGTGCTCAGGATCTAAAAGCTCTTGATAATCTAAGACCCCAGGGCCCATCTCATCAATTGTTGTTAAAAGTCTTGCAAATGGTAAGAACCGATTTTGATTGGCAAAATGCCCTTGGGCCATAAGACAAGTTTGCTTTAAAAGCGACTCAATTTTGTCTTTCACCTAAAAACCTACTTTTTTTACTAACTATTGAATAACTCAAGTGTTTTTATTTGCGCCTTATCACATGTCAAATCTTTCAACAGTTTTGATCTTTGGTCAAATCAAATTTCTTTTTAATTTCAATAATTTGAGTGTGCCATCCTTTTTGCTTTATAGACTTATGAGGAGGTTCTTGTGAAACCTAAAAATAACAGTATCAAGCTTTTAGGTATTATGGGAATTACGCTTGTCGTAGTTTTTTCTTTTTTTAAAAAGAATAAAAGCTCAACACAAAGTTTTCAAGAGCAAGAGCAAGCCTATGCCCAACACAAAACATTATCGCAAAATGACTCTGATGTTTCTTCTTTAAGAGATGCCTATACTGGTAACTGGAAAAAAAATGCTCCCTATCAACCCTCAGAAGACGGATCTCTTACCTTTCAAAAACCACAAAATACAAGAAATACTATTGTACAAAATAAAGTGATCACAAAAAAAGATACAAAAAAGAAAAAAATTAAGAAAAAAATCGTAAAATATCGTCTCGGAAAATCTCGCTATGCCAATATTTTTGACCGCAATGGAATTTCTAATAACAGTGGCTTTTCACAACGCTTTCCCTATAGCCAAACTCAAGCGAATCCACAAGACCCCGCAAAAGACGAAGAAAAATCTCTTTCTGCAGACGAATACCTCTCTATAACTCTAAGGGAAAAAAGCCTCAAGAGACTTCTCGCAGATCTTCAAAATGGAAAAACAAATGCAGAAAACTTATTTAAAGTAGCAGAAGCCATTCTTGCCATGAAAGATCAAGATCTCCTTAAGTTAGAAGTCTATAAAACTCTTAGCAGATTTATCAGCCCTAAAAGTTTTGAATTGATCGCTGCACATAAGGATAGCGAAACTTCTCAAAGTGTTCGAGCGGCAGCTAACGAAGCTCTTGCCCCTTACACAAATAATCCCAGCACAATTGGTATTCTCACTCGTGAACTCGGAAACCAAAAAAATGAAATCCGTATTTTGGCCTCACAAAGCTTGTCACAGCTGATCTCAAAAGTCATGTTGTCAGCAGGACAAGGCGATGATCATCGCAATGGTGGCATGGTCTACACCCAACAAGTCATCAGTCAACTCCGATCCACCTTGCGACCAACTCTTGCCATGTTAAACCGTATTCTCCAGAATGGAAATTTGGATGCACAAGTCACCTCAAGTTTTACTGCAACACGCGATATCTTAAATCGATTTCTCAGTTGATCTTCTACAGTCTTTAGCTGCAATATAAAGAAATGAGATTTCTACTTGCATTATTTTTTATTCTTGTCTCGTACAAAGTCCACGCAAGAATTGATATACCAAGACAGTTGAGTCATCGCGATCGCCTACAAGTTTTAGATGTTCTTGGATTCAGTACAAGCAGTAAAATCTTAGCAGACCCTTATCCCTTGGGAGGATATGCAGGATTTGATATTGGCATTCAAACCGAAATTATCCCCATCCAAGAACTCTCTGATGTAGGAGCTCCATCCCAAAATAAGGATACATATTTTTATCCAATCTTTGCGGTAGGAAAAGGGCTTTATAATAATTTCGATTTATTTATTCACTTTATCCCCTTTAGCCAAGGAACAGGAATTTCAGAATACGGCGGAATTGTGCGATGGGGTTTCTATCAAATGTCTTATGCCCCCATTAGCTTTTCACTTCTCTTTTCTGCCAATAGTGTGAATCTCTCAGACCAACTGATTCTTACAAATTATGGCGCCGATTTTAGCATTGGACTTACGGCCCAAAATATTTATTTTTATTTGGGCTCAGGAGAAGCTTACACTCGAGGACAGTTTAATGGGGGATCTAGTGGCCTTACCGATAGTGGTAACGAGGAACGAGAAAAAAAGAGACACCTACATTATTTTTTTGGATTGGGAGCGCACATCGGATTTATCTCTCTGACATCACAAATGGATTACTACACCAACCCCTCTTACTCCCTCAAACTCAGCTACCACTTCTAAAAGGTGCCAGCCGCTTTTTAGGCAAAAGTGCCAGCCGTCTTTTTATCCTTTCACCAATGCCCTTTAATTTTTAGTTTTTTCTATGATGGATGTTGTGGATTTACCATTAACAAATTGTAGGGATCTCACTTCTCCCCCGTAGCTCAAAACAAAATCACTGCCGACAATATCTTGAATTTTCCAATCACCGCCTTTAACCAAAATATCTGGCCGAACAGAATGAATCAATTTTTCTGGAGTTTCTTCTGAAAACAAAACAACAAAATCAACACTTTCAAGGGAGCTTAAAATTTCGGCTCGATCATTTTCGTTTTGAATTGGACGCGCTGGCCCTTTTAGCTTTTTCACACTATTATCTGTATTAACTCCAACCACAAGAATATCTCCAAGAGATTTAGCCTCTTTTAGGTAGCGAATATGGCCAACATGTAGAATATCAAAGCAGCCATTGGTAAAAACAATTTTACGATTTGTCCTAATATTCTGAATTTTATCTAGCTCGGTGTGGTCAAGTACAACGCCCATGGCTTATCTCTGTCGATAAAGAGATAGGCCAGAAACTTTACCCGTAAGGTCTTTCCCAAAAAGGAGGGAGAGCAGCGGTAACAAAACAACGCCTGTCACCGTTAAAATGATCGAACGAAGAATAAGCTTAAATGGATACGATATTTTATTTTGATCTTCTTGGCTTCCTAATTGTGTATCCAAAGACCATTCACCAAGTGTTTGACCAAAAAAACCCCTCGATATCATAAGATAAAGTTGAGAGACCGCATAGACCAATAGTATCACACCAATTTGAATTCCATGATCTTGATGAATTTGTCCCACAAGAGAAACAACATCAATTTTTGTTACACCAACAAGGGCTAATATAAACAAAAGAGAAAGTCCCGTGACCATCGTAAAATCTAAGAAAAGGCTCAAAAGACTTGGACCTGTTAACTCTAGTTTTGTTTTTAACTGCTCTTGTGTTTCTTCATCCTCGATCTGCACTTGATCCAATATGGTATTCAGATCCACCTCTTTTTGAATCACGTCTTTTTTAGCATTTGGTTTTGTAAGCTTTGGATAATGAAATCTTGGAACTTCAATTGCCGCTTCTGCTGCCTGCACTTGCGGAACGTCTTGTGCCGTTCTTGGTAACGGTTTTGAAAAAAGCCCCTCACTACCAGATTTAAAATCAAATGGAATTTCTGCTACTTTTTTTTCTAAAGTCGCACGACGAGACTCCATGCGAGCTTTTATATCGGCATCAACTTCTGTATCAAGGGAAGGAAGTTCTCGAGAAACCTCTGAACGCTCAGAAGACTCATTTTTTACTTTTTTATGAAAACCAAGCCCTTCGGTGATGGGGCGAAATTCAAAATCTTCTAAATCCACAAAACCTCCCAAACTCAAAAGTTATGATATCTCATATTTTAAGATGCTGACAAGGCTTAAGCATGCAGTTTCGACCCTTAAAATTTGATCTCCAAGAGAAGCTGGCTTTAAGCCAAATGCCGAAAACAAGTCCACTTCTTGATATGAAAAGCCCCCCTCACTTCCAACAAAAACCCAAATATTATCAGGCTTTTGAGACTTTATCTCGTTTATGGCCTCTTTGACCGTTTGAAGACTCGTCCCCTCATAGGGAAATAGACCCACAGAACGAGTCTCTTGGTTCATCTTTTTTAATAATTCTTTAAGAGTTAAAGTTTCAGAAATTTCCATAAATTGACCACGTCCTGTTTGTTGAGTGGCCGATTTCACGATACGCTTCCATCTCTCTTGCTTCCCATCAAGTCTTTCTGATTGCTTTTCACGAACAAAACTAAACTCTGAAACAAATGGATAAAGTTTAAAAACCCCAAGCTCCACAGCTTTTTCAACAATGGTATCCATAGTCTGAAATTTACTTATAGCCACACAAAGATGAATTTGGGGTTTAGAAATTTCTGCAATTTTCCTTTCTTCTAAGATCTTTGCTACGGCCATTTTTTGGCGATCGCCTTTTTCGCTCATACTTTTGATCTGCACAAAATAGGCTTTGCCGTCACAAAGAATTTCAAAGCGATCCTCTAAGCCGAGTCTACAAACCTCACAAATATGATGAAACTCATCTCCCATGAGTAAAACTTCTTTTTCATTAAAAAATTTTTTATCTATCCAATAGCGTCTCATGAAAGCAGATACCCAACCCACTCACCTTTTTGAAGACGTTTTTCAATCTTGAGTTGGGTGCCTTTTAAGAACTCCTCTTTAAATTCTTGATCATTTTCTAGAATAATCCCAGAAAGTATCAACTTACCTTGAGGATTCATTTTACGAATTAAATTTTCTTTGAGTCGAATCAAAATACCATCAATAATATTGGCTACTACCAAATCAAACCTTTGAGAAATTTGCGAAAGATCTTGGTGTGAAAATTCCATATTCACATTGTTAAGTATTGCATTTTCCCGTGCAACTCGAATGGCCTCTAAATCATTATCTGTCCCCAAAACGTGAGGCACTCCCATCTTAGAAGCTAGAAAAGAAAGAATCCCTGTGCCTGTTCCGACATCCACCATGGATTGAATTTGATTTTGACGAATCGCCTCGTAGATCAGTTCTGCACACAATTGAGTTGTCTCGTGTGTTCCCGTTCCAAATGCCATGCCTGGATCAATAAAAAGAGGGATACAATCCTGAGGTGCATTTTCCCATGAGGGCACAATCCAAAATTCTTTATATAGCGAAAAAGCATGGAAACCTTTTTTCCACTCTGCTAGCCAGTCTTGAGATTCTTGTTCTTGCACCAATATCTCTAACTCCGGATAATTTTGTTGCAACACCATCAAAAGCTCTTGGGGCTCCTTTTCAAAATAGGCATCTAATATTTTAAATTTTTTTTCTATAATTTTAGGTTTGGGATAGTTTTTTTGATGAAAATCAAGTTTTTCGGAAACACCAAGAGCCTGACTACGAAAACAAAGTGCTGAGATTTCGTCTTCTCGTTCCTTGGGTACATTTTGAATGATCATCTGAAAATAAGTTTTCATTTGTGGTGAATTCTAAGCGAATCCACCACTTTTTTAAAGTTTTATCGATTGAGTTGAATTTTCATGGCAGAATTTTCATCCTCAAGATTTGCTTTTTGCAACTTTTGACCACTGATTGACTCTACTGATTGTGCTTTTAACTCTATGGGCTCTGCTTTGATTTCCACTTGGGCCGCAGGCATTCTTTCAACTTGCTCTAAAACAATAGGTTGAGCCTGAAAGCTAACATCTAGGCCTTGTGGACCAAAGCTTGCCGTCTTTGCAGATTCAGTTGATACCTCTGCCGAATTCACGTTGATCAAGTCCCCAAGCATAATCCCTCTATAATCCACAAGTGGTGATGATTCATTTTTTTCTAACGTCTCCACACGCGCCACACTTAAATCTTTTGCGACGTAAATAATTTTAATTTTGCCAACGGGTATCGAAAGAGGACGCCCTTGATTGGTTCCAAGGCGATCAATAACAGAAATTCTTCTATAGAGAGTAAAAACGGTTCCGGGTTTAATGCTGAGATCATTTCCTGCATTCAGATAATAATCCGTGAAGTCTGTTTCATCATTTGAAAGTTTTAGATTCTTTCGAATATCGATGACCTGTACTTCTTTGCCAAAGGCTTGAACGGCAAAAACCAAAAACAGATTTAGAAAACCTAAAATAATAAGAATACGACCAATTTTTCTTGCTGTGGCTCGAGACATGGACCCTCCATAGTTTGCCACAACTCCAACTTCATCCTAAAGCTACCTTTGTGCAATTCTTGCACGGGAGATGCTATCTCTTTATCGGTATCAAACTAAGACATTTAACAAGACAAAGGACCAAGAAAATTTTTCATGAGGACACTTGATGTCCTCACTTTGAGGACGAATTCCTAGACTTTTATCCGTATGCTTACTAAATAAGCGTCCATGCAAAGGCAAGAAGAACGCGACAATCTACTTAGAGAACTCTTAAAAAATGAGTTCCAAAAACGAACAGAGCAAAATCCCCTGTTCTCATTGAGAGCCTTTTCTCAAAAGTTAGATATTGATCAGTCTCTTCTTTCCAAAATCTTACAAGGCAAAAGAGGATTTTCAAAAGAATACGCCATTAAGATTTCAAATTTTCTTGGGGTCTATCTTGAAAAACTCGATCAAGGACGAAGCCCCTCTCTGATTCATACTTCTTATGACCTTCTTAAAGAGGATCAATTTTTATTGATTTCGGCATGGTATCACTTTGCTATTTTAGAGCTTATAAAAACAAAATATTTTAAAAATGATGTTCACGATATTGCAAAAAGACTTCGTATTTCAGAAGTGGATGCAAAGATTGCTATTGAGAGACTTAAAAGACTTGAATTTATCGAAGAAAAAAATAAACGGCTTAAACTTAAGAAAGTTTCTAATACCTGGGTTGATTTTGAAAAAACAACCCAAGCTAGAAAAAAACTCCAAAAGGAACTACAAAAAAAATCTTTGGAGGCACTTGAAGATATTCCCTTTGCACAAAGAGAGCACTCAAGCTTAACCGTTGCCATTGACCCCAAAGATTTACCCGAAATTAAAAAAAAGATAACAGAATTTAGAAGAAATTTAGATTTGTGGATAGAAAAAAGAGGAACACCCAAAGAAGTGTACAATCTTTGCGTTTCATTTTTTCCACTCAGCGAATCTCAAAAAAATAAAAAGGAATAGGAGGACATTATGAAAACATTATTACTTATAGGAAGCTTGCTTATCAGCAGCATGGTCTATGCAGGCCAAGATGGAAACGGTGGTTATAGCATTCAGTGCGGTGCTAACATCACAACACTTGACCTTTATGA
>JBDHWX010000079.1:0-8620 GCA_039810365.1 Bdellovibrionales bacterium
GTTTTCACTGTATACGATGATATGAAGATCATGAAAAGGGTTGTTTTCAGCAAGCATTTGGGCCAATTGCCCACCGCCGATGATTCCAAGACTTAGCTTAGGAGTTGCAGACACCGTATGATTCATTATCCATGATGTAATAAAAGTCTTAGGATTTGTCTATGAGAATAAGACTCTCCTTGGGTATATGAGAAGAGCCTTATTGCAAAAGAAAGTTTATTGGCACCAGTTCTGGCGCATAAAATAGTCGTAGCAAGCCTGATTGGGATTATTGCAATAAAAATTATTGCCACCGTCAAATAAAGTATCTGTAAAGCAACGTCTGTCGCCGGTGTAGCGAACTTCGACTTCGAATTCACCGCTAGAAACAATTTCTTTACCACTCATTAGGTTATAAGAAACCATGTTTCTACCATAATCCAAAAGGGGCCTATCAAACATTGCTACTGGAACAAGAGAAAATCGTGATTTTGACATTTTTCTTTTAGCATCAAAAGATCCTGCCGCATTTGTCACCTTGCCACGTTCTTGTGTGCAGACAAGTTCAACTCTGTCGGCGTTTGCGGGGGCTGTTTCATCTACAAAATAATCATAGGCGTCAGGAGAAATATATTGTCCAGAACAGTTGAGCTGTCTCCAAAATGGTCTGCCGTAATAGTCACGACATTGAATTTGCGCCCATCCCGAAACGCGGCTTACGGAGATTTCGGCTCCGTTTCTAAAACCAATATTTTGAGCCATTGTCCCTGGCGTATAAAAGAAAAGAAAAGAAAAAAATGCGACAAAAAATTTCATAAATCCTCCCTAATTTTTGCTCTCTTGTAGGCTTTCACTAAAAAAATCGGAGGTCAA
This sequence comes from Bdellovibrionales bacterium, assembly GCA_039810365.1. Classification (GTDB taxonomy): domain Bacteria; phylum Bdellovibrionota; class Bdellovibrionia; order Bdellovibrionales; family JAEYZS01; genus JAEYZS01. Next base: position 853 of record JBDHWX010000079.1, read on the forward strand.
GAAATTGTCTTAGTATGTGATGAGGATCCAAAACCCAATAGAGAATTGGATAAAAGCTAAAATCAAATAAAGACTCGGGCGCTTTTTGTGGTAAATACTCTCAAAGATTGAGGCAAAAAATGGTGTCGTAATGGCCACAGATGTGACGGAGGCAAGGTGTCCTGTTTGAACGGCCCGAAAATAAAAGGCAAGAGATACAAAAGTTCCAAAAAAAGCACCAACAGTGATGGCTAGGCGAGACTTTTTTGTCATTTTTTTAAATATCTTTAAAAAGTTTAGGGGTTTAAAAGACATCATAATCCAAAAACCAAGAACGGCCCCAAAACTTCTATAGCCGTGGGCCTCAATAGCTCCAATATCTGGTGAGTTATCAAAGGCAAGCCTAGTTAAAATAAGTCCAAAGGAATCCAAAACAACAAAGGTGAGAGCTAACAAAAATCCCTTTATTTCCCAGCGTCCGCTTTGCTTAAATCGTTCGTAGCTAAAAGTTATAAGGCAACCCAAAAGAAAAATAATGGCAATAAGTTTGTTGGGGTGAATCTCTTGATGAAACAAATAAAAACTCGCAACTCCCACTAAGAGAGGTTGAAAGCCATAAAGTAAAAGAGTCCTTGCGGGGCCAATATGTTGAAAAGCCCTGACCATAAAAAAATCAGCAATATTAAGGCCAGCAAAACCACTTGCAAGCAATAATGCCAATGAAAAAAATGTAATATGATGCCACCGTTGAAACAGGGAAACGGTAATGACACAGCCGAGAACAGCAATAAAAGCTTTATAGAAGTTCACCCAAACGGCACTTGTTCTATTTGCAAACTCAGTGAAAATAAGGGTGGAAAAAGAAAAACAAAGTGTTGAAGCAAGAGCGTAGAGATAGACAGAATGAGCCATAGCGCGCTATACTAGCCATATGGTAGATAAAAAAGCAACAGATCGTCATTTTGAGTGTCATGTTTTCATTTGTACAAACAAAAAAGACAACGGCAAGCCTTGTTGTGCTGATAAAAACTCTATGCAGTTAAGAAACGATCTTAAAGTTTGGGCTGCAAAGAAGTATGGGAATAAGGTTCGCATCAACGCTAGCGGTTGTCTTGATCTTTGTACGGAGGGTATTGGGGCCGTGATTTATCCTCATCAGGAATGGTTCAAGAACCTGAGGGTTGAAGATATCAAGATTTTACAAGACGCCATTGATGAAAAAATGAAGGATTAGTCTAAAAAGACAACCAAAACACCTTGGTTGGATTTTCCATTGGCCATTTTTTCAAACTTCCAAGGGTAGTGTCCTTTTTTAAGGTAGTCGGTCGTTATTTTAAAAATAGCTCCAGTTCCCTTGCCTGTCATAATGCGAACCCGCTCTTCGCCATCTTGAACAGCCTTATAAATGAACCGATCAATGGCATCAATAGCGTCACTTGTTTTATAACCGTGGAGATCCAAAGTTTTCATAACCAAGAACTTTAATTGAAGCTAGCAAGAAGCGTCAAGTGACTTAAAAAACAGGTCGAAATTTTATTATTTTTGTGTTCAATTCAAAATTAAAAAGAGGTTTTTTATGTCTCAGGTTGATTTCAAATCTTTTGATCTTTTTAATCCCACAGAAGAGCACAAAATGCTCCGTGAAACGGTAAAAAGTTTTGTGCAATCCGAAGTTGAACTCCAAGCTCTTGAGTATGATCGTAAGGAACTCTTTAATTTGCCTCTTTTTAAAAAATTAGGAGAGTTGGGTTTATTAGGGATTACAGTGGGTGCAGCCTTTGGAGGATCAGAGATGGATGCTGTAGCTGCAACCATTGCGCACGAAGAAATCTCGGCTTCAGATCCGGGATTTTGTTTGGCGTATCTTGCCCATGCCATGCTTTGTGCCAATAATATTTCTGCCAACGCAAGTGACGAACAAAAAAAACGGTGGTTACCCAAGCTTTGTTCTGGCGAATGGGTAGGCGCCATGGCCATGTCAGAGCCCGACGTTGGAACCGATGTTTTAGGAATGGCTACAACGGCAGTACCCAAAGATGATCACTATATTTTAAACGGACGCAAAATGTGGATCACCAATGGAACCATTGATGAAAATAAAACACCTTGTGATTTGGTTTTGGTTTATGCCAAGACGGGAGAAGAAAAAGGACGGGTCAAAGTTTCAACTTTTGTTGTTGAAAAAGATTTTTCGGGTTTTTCTGTTGGTCAAAAAATTAAAGACAAAACAGGCATGAGAGGCTCTAACACAGCAGAGCTTGTTTTTGAAAATTGCAGAGTTCCAAGGGCTAATCTTATTGGGCAAGAGGGTGAATCCATGCTGCATATGATGAAAAATCTAGAAATAGAAAGACTGACCCTTGCCGCTATGAGTTTGGGAATTGCAAGGCGCTCTCTCTACGAAATGAATAAATATGCAAGTGAACGCCAAGCCTTTGGTAAATCTCTTCGCAAGTATGGGCAAATTCAAAAATATATTTCTGAAAGTTATGCAGATTATATGGCAGCAAGAACCTACGTCTATGACACTGCAAGAAAACTTGATCTTTCTCAACATGGAAATAGGATCGATTCTGACGGCGTGAAGCTTGTGGCTTCTACCATGGGTAAAAATGTTGCTGATCGCGCTATGCAAGTTATGGGTGGGTACGGATATGTTGGTGAATATATCGTCGAACGTCTTTGGAGAGATGCAAAACTTTTAGAAATTGGTGGAGGAACCATTGAGGCCCATCAAAAAAATATCACAAATGATTTAGAAAAAAGAAACGCTCTCTTTTTATGATGATTTCTGAGCCCATGACTTTTTTTACAGATCTTGTTTTAGCTGTAGAGGGTCTTGTTATTGGACACCTTCTTTTTTGGCGTTTTTCAAAAAAATTTGATAAAGAATATTATAAATTATGGAGCATGAGTTTTTTGTTTTTAGGTGTTGGCTCCTTGTTTGGGGGGCTTTATCATGGCCTTTCCCTAAATGAAGCCACATATCCTTTTATTAAAAATTTTTGGCCAATCTCTGTATTTTCTATTGGTTTAGACAGCTACTACATGTTGCTTTCCGTTGTGTGTGAATTTTTTTATTCTTATAAAAAAATGCTTTATCCGTTGGCATTTTTAAAACTTGGTTTTTTTATATTTTTTGCTGTTACAAGTGGTCTTAAGTTTTTTGTTGTTATTTGTGATTATGCACCAGTTTTAATTTTACTTTTAATTATGAACTTCTATAGATATCTAAAGACAAAACACCAATCTTACTTACAAATGGTCATAGGAATTATTATTTCGCTACTGGGATCATTTGCACAGATGCTACGTCTTGGGATATCGGATTCTTTTAATCACAACGATGTTTATCACCTGATTGAGATGTTGGCTCTTTTTGTTATGTATAGGGCATTGGCGGCGAGACGCTACCAAAAAAAGAATTAGTGAAGATACTTTTGAGACAAAATATTTTCGATGTGGTTGCTGCGACTGGAGTTACTATCAGCTAAAAAGCTTTGTAAAACAGTGAGTTGATCTTTGAGATCATTTTTGGCTTTGGTTATAGCCTTATAAATATCATCATTTTTACCTTCGACAAAAAAACGACCAGCTGCAGTTTCTAATTGCATGATCACTCTTTTTCTTGATGGTGCGGCAACCTTTTGGGCCCGAGAAGATTGAACAGAGGGGTCTTCGACAACAACAGAAACGGCGGTTCCTTGTGGCAACAAAGACTCCAGTTCGGCAAGTTGTTGATATATAAAGGCCCGAACCTCTGGCGATGAGCCTTCAAGTGTGTTTTTCATGCGCTCCTCCTACGCGCCTAATATGTGAATGAATTTAAATGAGGTCAACCCCATTCTAACATCTTGAAAAAGCTTAGAAATTAGGCTAAGGAAACACGGTTGTTTTACACACTTTGCATTGCGGTGCAAGATGGGATCAGATAAATGAGAGATTTTGATGCCTCTCGGGTTCCAAACCCTGGAATTTCCATCACAATACCTAAAGGATACAAGGCGCTTGATATCGAAATTGGTTGTGGCGTGGGTTTTCATCCAATTGATTATGCCAAAAATCATTCCGATCGATTTTTAGTTGCCATTGAAAGAACAAAAGAAAAATTTTCTAAATTTCAAGGAAGGCTTAAAAATCATCCTCATCTTGTCAATGTTGTGGGTGTTCAGAGTGATGCTGTTTGGTGGATTACACATAATATTAAGGCCCAATCCGTAGATCGATATTTTATTTTATATCCCAATCCTTATCCAAAAGATGAACAAAAAAGATTTTTTCGGATGCCGTTTATGACATTTTTGGTGTCAACACTTAAAGCTAGTGGAACCATCACTCTTGCAACTAACGAAAAACATTATTATGAAGAGGCAAAAACAAATGGTCCTAAAATATGGGGACTTAAAATTTTAGAGGATCGAATTTTGGATTCCAAAGCAAAACCCCGCAGTCATTTTGAAAAAAAATATCTCAAAAGACAAGAGAGTTGCTACCATCTGGTGTTGCAAAAATCCAAGTAGGACATTTTATTAGGCAGATGAAGTTACAACTGAGAATGAAACATCAGGAAAGGTTGTTAGATTTTAGGAAGAGACCAGTCGATGGGTAATAGGCCTTTTGATTGAAGATACTGATTAGTTTTTGAAAAATGTTTACAGCCTAAAAAGCCACGGTGAGCAGAAAGAGGTGACGGATGAGGGGCCTCTAAAACGAGATGCCTTTTCCTATCAATGAATTGTCCCTTCTTTTGAGCGAAGCTTCCCCAAAGTAAGAACACAAGATTTTGGCGGTTTTCATTTAAAAGAGAAATGATTTTGTCGGTAAAAATATCCCAACCTTTTCCTTGGTGAGAATTGGGTTTGCCTTGCTCAACCGTTAAAGTGGCATTGAGGAGTAAAACGCCCTGTTGCGCCCAAGAAGATAAATCTCCGTGTTGTGGAATAGGCAGATGAAGATCAGAATGAATTTCTTTAAAAATATTGATGAGCGAAGGTGGTTTTGAAATTCCCTTTTGAACAGAAAAACTAAGACCATGAGCTTGATTGGGACCGTGATAAGGGTCTTGTCCTAAGATCACAACTCTTACATCTTCAAAACCCGTGGTATTAAGGGCATTAAAAATAAGGGAGCTTGGCGGATAAATAATTTTTTTTAATTGTTTTTCACTTTGTAAAAATTTTTTAAGTTCTTGCATGTAAGGCTTTTGAAACTCTTCATAGAGCATTGCCTTCCAGCAGTCTATTAATTGAATAGACTGGCCTAAAGAGAGGATTGGCTTTTGCTGAGAATGAGATTCTTTTTCGTTTATCATAGACCTTAGCCCGGTTATGATTTGAAATTCTTCCCAAGTAAAGAGATTTTTTCTGTTATACTCAAAATAGGATCAGGAGTGAGGTGTTATGAGGATATTGTCAGCATTGATCTTTATGAGTTTGTTATCGGTGCAAGTTTTTGCACAGCAAGAAAATGATGTGGAAACTGAGGCCATACAAGCAGAAATACAGGATTATGAAAGTGAAGCCCAGGTTGCAAAAGATGAGGCCAAAAGTGCTAAACAAAAAGAAAAAGAAGCCGCAGCAGAACTAAAAAAAGCACAAAAGAAAAAAGCTGAAACCAAAGATGTTGCAAAAGCCAAAATATCTCAGGCTGTTGCAGAAAGAAAGCAGGCAGACGCAGCTTCTGCCAAGGCAGAAAAAGAAAGAAAAAAAGTGGAGTATGAGATAGCGGTTCTTGAAAAAGATATTCAAAAGAATCTCGCTATTGCTGAGAAGGCTGTTGAAGAGAGTAAAAAACGCCAAGAAGACTTAGATAAAGCCACTCAAAAAAAAAAAGATGCTATCAATAGAAAAAACGAGGCACTGGCGTCAAAGCAGAAGTCATTAAAAGATTTGGCGCAAACAAAAAGTGATCTTAAAGACGAACTGCAACAGGCCAAGCAAGAAGAAATAAAGGCAACAAAAGCCGAGCAAGAGGCCAAAAAAGCACTCGCCATAGCAAAGGCTGAAGAGGCCAGGGTCCAAAAAAGTGTTTTGGCAGCCAAAGCAAGACGAGAGGCTGCTATAGCCAGAAGAAAAAAGGCCGAGGACCTTCGAGATAAGGCAAAGGATAGGGCGAGTCGAGCAAAGGATCGAGAGCAAGAGGCAAGACGGAAAAGATAGACTTTTAAAGTTATAAAACATATTTTGATACTTGGTTCTAACAGTTCCAGCTAAGGGATTCTTAGAGCTAAAAAAGGAGAATATATGTCAGATACGGTCCACCAAGGTGCGGGTGCGCGCCTGCATGCAATTCAAGAAATCACAAAACTCAAATTAAAAAATTCAGCGGATTTGCCAGTCCGACCCATCTCGGAGTATTTTGGGGAGCTGACTTTTAATCTCGCAAATATGCGAGAGAAACTCCCCAAAGAAGCTTATCAAAATGTTGTCCGCGCCCTTGAAAAAGGTGAAAAGATCACAGAGAAAACAGCGGATCACGTTGCCCTTGCTGTTAAAGAATGGGCCATGTCCAAAGGAGTCACACATTTTTGTCATTGGTTTCAACCTATGACGGGTTCAACAGCAGAAAAACATGACGCCTTTATAACAATTCAACATTCTTATCATTCTGAGCTTAAAGTTATAGAAAGATTTTTAGGCTCGCAGCTGATTCAAGGTGAGCCAGATGCTTCAAGTTTTCCAAGTGGTGGGACGAGATCGACCTTTGAGGCTCGTGGTTATACGGCATGGGATCCCTATTCACCTATGTTTATTGTTGAAAGTGAAAGAACAAAAACACTATGCATTCCTTCGGTGTTTTTTAGTTATCATGGAGAAGCTCTTGATTCTAAAACGCCGCTATTAAGATCTAATGAATCCTTATCAGATACAGCCACAGAGTTTCTGAAATTGTTAGGAGATGTGGATGTAAAGTCTGTGGTTCCGACTTTGGGTGTAGAACAAGAATATTTTTTAATAGATCGTAGGTATGCAGCTTTAAGGCCCGACATCATTATGACGGGAAAAACTCTTGTTGGGGCCCTGCCAACACGCGCGCAACAACTTGAAGATCATTACTTTGGCTCGATCCCTTCGCGTATTCAAACGTTTATGGAAGATTTAGAAAGAGAGCTTTACCGTTTGGGGATCCCAGTTAAAACACGTCACAATGAAGTAGCTCCAAGCCAATTTGAATTAGCACCTATTTTTGAAGAAGCCATTATTGCCGCCGATCATAATGCACTCACCATGGATGTTCTAAAAAGAATCGCCAACAGGCATGGTTATTATTGTTTACTGCACGAAAAGCCATTTCGCGGCCTCAATGGTTCGGGTAAACACTGTAATTGGTCTATTAGTAATGATAAGGGTGAAAATCTTTTAGAACCCGGAAAAACCCCACATCAGAATATAAGGTTTTTGGCTATGACGGCCATTGTTTTAAAAGCTGTTTTCGAACATGCTGATATTTTAAGAGCAAGTATTGCAACACCAGGCAACGATCATCGTCTTGGTGCACACGAAGCGCCACCGGCAATCATTTCTGTTTTTTGTGGTTCACTTTTAACCAAGATATATGCAGCAATTGAAACGGGAAAAGTTTCAGAGGCAACAGAAAAACAAATTATTGACTTGGGCGTTAATCAGCTACCAACAATTAGCCAAGACTACACAGACCGTAATCGCACCTCACCTTTTGCCTTTACGGGAAATAAATTTGAGTTTCGTGCGGTTGGATCTTCGCAAAATGTAGCAGAGCCAACAGCCATTTTAAATGCAGCCGTATCCTCTGTTTTTCGACAGGCTAGTAA
>JBDHWX010000080.1:0-8611 GCA_039810365.1 Bdellovibrionales bacterium
GTATTGGTTCCACAACATTTAAAGATTATCGACAAACATTTGAAAAAGACAGAGCCCTTGTCAGACGATTTCAAAAAGTTTCTGTTAATGAACCAACACTTGATGAAACTCTTAAAATACTTGAGGGGATTCGTTCCTCTTATGAGAAATTCCATAAGGTCTCTTACACCGATGAATCCATCAAGGCCGCAGTGGATCTTTCCCATCTTCATATTACCGGAAAGGCCCAACCCGATAAGTCTATTGACGTGATAGATGAGGCTGGAGCTAGGGTAAAATTAAAAAAAGAAAATAAAGTCGTTGATATTAAAGATGTTGAAGATGTTGTAGCGGAAATCTCAGGTGTTCCCGTTCACTCGGTAAAATCTAACGAAAAAGAGAAGTTAAAAAACTTAAGCTCAAATTTAAAACACGTCATTTTTGGACAAGACTCAGCCGTTGACGCTCTTTCTTCTGCCATTAAAGTTGCTCGCCTAGGTCTTGGACGAGAAAACAAACCCATGGGAAGCTTTATGTTTGCTGGGCCTACGGGAGTCGGAAAAACAGAGCTTGCAAAACAATTAGCATTTTGTTTGGGCATTCATTTTCATAGATTTGATATGAGTGAATATATGGAAAAACATGCCGTTTCTCGCCTCGTCGGAGCTCCTCCGGGATATGTTGGCTACGAAGAAGGTGGTCTCTTAACAGATGCTGTCACCCAACACCCCCATGCTGTTCTTTTAATGGATGAAATTGAAAAAGCCCATCCTGATCTTATCAATATTTTATTACAAGTCATGGATCATGGAAAACTCACAGATACCAATGGGAAAACAGCAGATTTTAGAAATGTTATTCTTATCCTGACCACCAATGCAGGGGCAAGAGAGATGAGCAAAAATCAAATTGGTATTGCCTCAACAACAACTGGAAACTTTTCTGATGAGGCTATTAAATCAACATTTAGCCCAGAGTTTATCAATAGGCTTGACGGAACCATCCGCTTTTCTCATCTTTCAGAAGACATCATTTTTAGAATTGTTGAAAAATTCATCATCGAATACCAAGAGCAACTCAAAAAGAAAAATGTGGAACTTGAAGTTGATAATGGTGTGAAACGCTTTTTAATGAAAAAGGGTTATGATCAAGCCTTTGGAGCACGTCCCATGGCAAGAGCTATCCATGAACATCTTAAGAAACCTCTGGTCGATGAGATCTTGTTTGGCAAGCTCTCAGAAGGAGGACGCGTTCGCGCAAAACTTAAAAAAGACAAGGTTGTTTTTGAATTTTTTAGCGAGCTTGTAACCGTTTAATTTTCTACACAATTAGACGTATTCAAGTTAACACTTCTCTCCAATAAATTTTCATGTGTTTTTATTGAAAGCCCCATAAAATTAAGGTTTAATGGAGCTCTAAAAAGGAGACTTTCCTATGTCATTTATGAAAAGAATATTTCTTTTTCTTACAGTTAACATTCTCGTCATGCTCACTGTTTCTTTTATCTTAAATTTTCTTGGTGTATCAGGTTATTACAAAGGCTACATGGGGCCCAATAGCTCTCTTGATATTCAATCCCTTATGATTTTTTGTTTTGTTTGGGGTATGGCAGGGGCCTTTATTTCTTTGATGCTTTCCAAAGTCATGGCTAAGTGGATGATGAGGATCCAAATCATTGATCCTGCAAGTTCTACTGGATCTGGCCGCGAACTTGTGACCATTGTCCATGGTCTTGCAAGAAAAGCAGGGCTTACCAAAATGCCAGAAGTTGGCATCTACGACTCTCCAGAAATCAATGCTTTTGCAACAGGACCAACTCGCAGCAATTCTCTTGTTGCTGTTTCCACAGGTCTTTTAAATCGTATGAATCGAGATGAAATCGAAGGGGTTTTGGGCCACGAAGTCACACACATTGCCAATGGCGATATGGTCACCATGACTCTCCTGCAGGGAATCGTAAACGCCTTTGTTATGTTCTTAGCAAGAATTATTGCTTGGGCCGTTTCTCAAAACGCCAGAGAAGAAAACCGCAACATGATTTATTTTGCTGTCACCATGGTTCTTGAACTTATCCTTTTACTCTTAGGATCTATTGTTATTGCAGCATTTTCTCGATACCGCGAATTCCGTGCAGATCAAGGCGGAGCACAACTTGCGGGGCGCGAAAAGATGATCAATGCCCTAAAAAGTCTACAGGGAACTCTCAATCGTATCGATACAGAACATGCAGCTCTTAACTCTATGAAAATCTCTGGTCGCTCCAAATTTATTTCTTTGTTTGCTTCCCATCCCGCTCTTGAGGAGCGAATCAAAAGACTTGAGCAAAATCGCTGATGGGCATTTACGTTGATCTGATTTTAGAAAATGGTTTTGTTTATTCAAAGGGGCGTTTTCACGAAACCCATCTTGCCATCAAAGATGGCAAGATTCATTCTCTGGGACAGCAAGGTCTGACCGCCAAAAAGGTTCTTGATGCCCAAGGTCTCCATATTCTTCCCGGCGTTATTGATACACAGGTTCATTTTCGAGAACCGGGCAACGAACACAAAGAAGATCTCGCCAGCGGAACACTCTCTGCTCTGATGGGAGGAGTTTCTGCTGTCTTTGAAATGCCCAACACCAATCCTCCAACAACAACCAAAGAGGCTCTTGAAGATAAAATGAGACGAGCCCAAAATAGAGCTTGGGTCGATTATGCCTTTTATGTTGGAGCAAGCCCCGATAATATTTCTACACTTTGTGACCTCGAACAAATCCCCGGTGTTTGCGGTATTAAAATCTTTATGGGAAGTTCTACTGGCAGCCTCCTCGTCGAAGATGATCGAACTCTTGAAAAAATCCTTAAAAATGGAAAAAGACGTGTTGCTGTTCATGCAGAAGATGAATACCGACTTAAAGAAAGAAAAAAAATTGCAGAAGAATCAAAAAGCCCAACCTCTCATCCCCTCTGGAGAGATGAAGAAACAGCTCTTTTAGCTACAAGAAGAATTCTTGAACTTTCACAAAAAACTTTTCGTCCTGTCCATATCCTTCATGTCACGACAGCTCAAGAAATGGAACTTATTAAAAAACATAAAGATCTCATAACTTGCGAAGTTACCCCTCAGCACCTGACCCTTGAGGCCCCCCATTGTTACGAAACCCTTGGAACACTTGCACAAATGAATCCACCCATACGTGATAAAAAAAACCAAGTGGGGCTCTGGAAGGCTCTCTTAGATGGAACCGTAAGTGTTATTGGAACCGATCACGCTCCCCACACCATCGAAGAAAAAAAGAAACCCTATCCCCAATCTCCATCAGGCATGCCGGGAGTTCAAACGCTTATTCCCATTATGTTAAATCATGTTCATCACCAAAAACTTTCTCTCGAAAAACTCGTGGAACTTATTTGTGTTAATCCTGCTAAAATTTTTAAGATCAAAGATCGAGGCGATATCCTGCCCGGCATGCAAGCAACTCTAACCATTATTGATTCTAAGCAAACAAAAACTGTCACCCATGAGTGGTTAAAAAGTAAGTGTGGCTGGAGTCCTTTTGAAGGAATGACTTTAACAGGGTGGCCCAAGGGCTTGATTTTACGTGGAAAAGTCGCTATGTGGGAAGATCAAGTTTTACTTCAACCATCAGGAATTCCATTGGAGTTTTTCTATAGCTAATGCTATATAAGTCGTAGCGTTAGATTGCCAAAAAAAAGAATATGGAAATACAATTTACCAGAAAATTTGAAGCTGCCCATCGATTTATTGAGGGTTACAGCAAACAAACCGTTTGTGGCCAACCCCATGGTCACACTTGGCATGCAACCGTAACCCTGACTTACAACACCCCTAAGATCATGAATCTTTCTACCAATATGCTCATCCCTTACAAGCTCGCTAAGGCAAAGTGGTCTGAGTGGATTGATAATGCTGTTGATCACTCTTTTATGTTCAATGAAAGAGATCCCCTTTTAGAATTTATTTTAAAAGATAATCCCACAGGGCGACATCTCGTAATGCCAGGAGATCCAACAACCGAAATGGTGGCTCTCACTTTTAAAAGCAAATACGAAAATTTTCTAAAAGAGGTTGATCCAAACCTAGTCTGCACAGAAATTTTGATTCAAGAAACCCAAACCAATGCCATTCGATTTCAGGGAAATTCTCAAGAACACCTGCCAAAAGAAAAACCACTTGATCAATATTGGTGGAACCGTTCTGATCTTTCTATTAACGATCTTCTCCTCAAATAGGGCTTTTATGAAAATATCATATCTTCTTTTTTTTCTTCTTGTTGCCTGCGCAACTTCCCCCATGGGACGCAAACAACTTATTCTTATGCCTGATTCTCAAATGACTCAAATGGGGTTTGAATCATTTCAACAAATAAAAAAAGAAACTCCCGTCGAAACAGATCCCAAAATCAATGCCTATGTTAAATGTGTTCTTGATCCTGTCTTAGCAGTAACAGGCCCCGTCTCAGGAGTTTCCTCTTGGGATGTCGTTGTTTTTAGGAGCCCACAAGTCAATGCCTTTGCCCTTCCCGGTGGTCATATTGGAGTCTATACGGGAATTCTTCCCGTCACCAAAACACCAGACCAATTAGCCGCTGTGATTGGACACGAAGTTGGCCATGTTATCGCTCGCCATGGTGCCGAAAGAGTTTCTGATGCTCTTGTTGGACAAGGGGCTGTTCTTGTTGCAGGATCCATTGCTCAAAAGAAAAATAAAAATTGGGGCCTTATTGTAGCAGCTGTTGGTGCTCCAGCTGTGCAGTATGGTTTTCTCTTGCCTTTTGGCAGAGCTCAAGAAAGCGAAGCCGATCTTATTGGTCTTGAGCTTATGGCAAAAGCTGGTTATGACCCTCGTGAGGCCGTTGAGCTCTGGAAGAATATGGGAGCAGCCTCAGGCGGAAAACAGCCCCCTGAAATTCTCTCCACCCATCCCTCTAATCAAAGACGTATTCGCGATATTACATCCTACTTACCCAAAGTTCTCCCGTATTACGAAAAGAAAAAAAACAACGGCCATCTCCCGCGCTGCCAAATGTGACATTCTTTTCACTGTTCTTTTCTCCAAAAATTCGAGAAAATTACAGCTATCAAAAGAAGGTTATATGAATCTATTTGAAAGTGTTAATCCATTTAATTTAGAAAAAATTTATGAGTTTCCAGAGTCAACATCAGATCAAATTCAAGGTGTTCTTTTAGGATCCCAGAAATCTTTTGAATCATGGCATAAAAGATCATTTCAAGAGCGAGCAGAGCTTTTTTTAAAACTTTCTCAAATTTTAAATCAAGAATCAGATCGCCTTGCCCTTCTTATGACTCAAGAAATGGGAAAACTTCTAACAGAATCAAAAAGTGAGATTAAAAAATGTGCTGGTGTTTGTGCCTACTATGCCGAAAACTCAGAAAAATTATTAAGAGATCAAGAGGTTAAAACAGATGCCGATCTGAGCTTCGTATCGTTTCAGCCTCTGGGAGTTATTCTAGCGATCATGCCATGGAATTTTCCTTTTTGGCAGGTCTTTCGTTTTGCAGCTCCTACTCTTATGGCAGGTAACACCTGTGTGCTCAAACACTCTTCTAATGTATCAGCCTGTGCTCTAGAGATTGAAAAATTATTTTTAAAAGCGGGCTTTCCCAAAAATGTTTTCAATACACTTCTTGTCAAAAGCGACAAGATTGCAAAAATCATTGCAGATCCTATTATTAAAGCCGTAAGCCTTACAGGGTCTATACCGGCAGGAAAAAGTGTTGCAGCCTCAGCAGGGCAAAATCTTAAAAAATGCGTTTTAGAACTCGGAGGAAGCGATGCCTATGTTGTTTTAGATGACGCTAATCTTCAACAAGCCATTGATGTTTGCAGCAGCAGTCGCCTGATCAATGCTGGACAAAGTTGTGTTGCAGCTAAAAGATTTATCATAACTCAAAAAAACTATGATCAATTTAAAGAAGGATTCATTCAAAAATTTCAATCCCTTAAAATGGGAGATCCCACAAAAGCCTCTACAAGTCTTGCTCCCCTTTTTTCAAAAAAAGCTCAAGAAGATATCCACCAACAAGTTCTCAATGCTAAAAAAAATGGGGCACAAATCTCTTATGGTGGAAATATCCCAAACCTGACTGGTGCTTTTTATGAGCCTACTCTTATAGAAAATATCTCCTCTCAAAATCCTTCATTTTATGAAGAATTTTTTGGCCCTGTTGCCATGTTTTTTAAAGTCTCCTCACAAAATGAAGCTTTTCAAATTGCCAATGCCACACCTTTTGGTCTTGGCGGAGCCGTCTTTGGAGACATTCAAAATGCAACAAGGCTTGCTCGTGAAGAACTTGAAGCTGGTTCTTGTTTTGTAAATTCCTTTGTAAAATCTGATTACCACCTGCCATTTGGTGGCATCAAACAAAGTGGTTACGGTCGAGAACTCTCACATTTTGGTATTCACGAGTTCGTTAATATCAAAACTGTCTTTGCAAAAAAATAGCCCATCATTTCTGATGGGCTATCATATTTTTAAGTCATTTTTGATTAATTTAAAACAGATTGGATTGCTGCATAGGCATCAATAATTCCACCTGTTACAGAAAGCGTTTCAAAGGGAACATCTTGAGATGAATCACCTGGCAATTGAACCATAAGCCCTGCACGACTTCGTGCCGAACTCATGAGTTTAGATTTAAGCTCTTGTACACTTAATCGTGGCTCCTGTGACCAAACAAGGGCCGCAACACCTGCAGCTGCTGGAGAGGCCATGCTCGTTCCGCTATAAACAGCATAGCGGTTGTCTGGAATTGTTGATCTTAAATTTACACCTGGAGAAAATAGATCCACCGTACTATGACCAAAATTTGAAAATGAGGCTGTCAAATATCGATTGCGAAACTGGCTTGATGCCCCAACATCAAGCCATGAGTTCACAACCCCCACTTTGTTACCTTCTTTATTATAAACAGCTCTTGTTGGATAATTCTCTATGAGATCCTTGTTTGTTGATTCATTTCCGGCCGCATGAACCATCAACACACCCTTACTTTCAGCATACTTAAAGGCCGCTCCAACAACATCTTTTCTTGGTGAATAAGGCTTACCAAAACTCATATTAATGACCTTAGCCCCGTTATCAGCTGCATAACGAACGGCAAGTGCAATATCCTTATCCCTTTCATCACCATTGGGAACAACACGAAGAGACATAATTTTTACGTTCTGGGCAACTCCCTTAATACCAAAACCATTATCACGGTTGGCGGCAATAATTCCTGCAACGTGTGTTCCATGTTCAGCGCCAAGACCCCTTACATCATTATTGCCATAATGGATATCATTCATGTTATTGGGATCATCTCCAACTATAAGTCGGGGGTTAAAATCTTCATTATAATAGACATTTAAAACCGTATCATATTGTGCTTTAGCTGCGTTAAATTGAACCACAGAGCTGAGACCTGCATTATTAAAAATTTCAAGTGCATCTTTTTTAGCAGCCTCTTGCTCTTCTGTTCTTGGCAAAACGGCCGTTACATCATTTTTTTTAAGGTCCTGAAATTCCACTTTCAATAAACCCTTTAAAACTTCGTAATCTACTTTTAGCCTTGATAAAAGAAGATCCACGTATTGAGTCACCTTTTCTCCTTGTGCTCGCGCTGCTTTGACTTCATCTCCAACTTTTTTTAAGTAGACTGCTTCTTCCTTTGATAACTCCAAGCCCTCTTTTTCAAGTGCGGCCTGCTTTGCCTTCATTCGAACAAGCTCTCGAGTCACCTCAAGTTGTTCGTCTTCAAGACTCACATTATTACCGTCCTTGTCATGACCTCCAATAAAATTCCAACCATAGACATCATCAACATATCCATTTTTATCATCATCGATTTTGTTGTCAGGAATTTCATTCTTATTGACCCAAATTTTACCTTGAAGATCTTCGTGCTGGATATCAACGCCACTATCAATGACTGCCACAACAATTTCTTTTTGATTTGAAAGATTTAAATCACGATAAGCTTTCTCTGCAGAAACACCCTCTGCTTTATCAAGTTCTGGATCCTTTGTGAACCAATTCTCGATTTCAACAGAGCGAGATTCAGCTTCGGTTAAAATCCTATCTGGTTTTAAATTTTTAACATCTTTTGCCTGTAAGGCTTCCACAACATCTGGCGGAACAAAGTTTCGGCTCTTTGAACAAGCACCTAATAAAATAATTGTAGATAAAATAAAAAGACCACGTATGTTCATCTATCCCTCCCCCGAGTGATAGCTCTTATTTTTAAGAGCCACAGGTATTAAACATTTATTTGATATCAAGAAACAAGTTTTTTTTAATTAAACTTAGAAAAAGTGATGTTCCATAAGTTCTATCTATAGGACTAAAAAATATTTTTTATCTTGTTTATGGAAAAATAAGGGTCACCTCAGTGCCATGTTCTTTTTGTGACTTAAAATCTAATTTCCATTTATATTTTTTTGAAATCGCTATTATCCATGCAAGCCCCAAACCCGTTCCACGAACGCCGTCTTGAGTAACTCCCACATTAAATGGGGAGCCAAGTTTGCTTAAGACTGAATCTGGAATACCATCTCCAAAGTCTTGGATCGTAATACGATCTTCTTTAAAGTTAAGAATAACGTCTTTATCTTTTGGAGAGTATTTG
>JBDHWX010000081.1:0-8586 GCA_039810365.1 Bdellovibrionales bacterium
CTGCTCAAATCTATCTCGACTCACAAAACACCGTGCATTGAGAACTTTTAAAAGGTCTTGAAAATGTTGTGAAGTTGTATCCGTGATGAGCTTGCCTGCATCCGATATATTTTCAAGACATTGATTTGAGCGATTGAGATTTAAGAAGAGCGTAGATTTAAGAAGATAATACTCAAGCCTTTGGTATTCCCTGGGAACACTATCAATAAAATAGCTCGCCTCCAGAAATTGCTCGTTATAAATAAGAACTTTGGCACAATAGAAATTAAACTCGACTTGTAAAACTTTTGAGCTTGTTCGCTCACGACAAGTCTCAATAAATTTTTTCTGTGGTGTCATTATGTATTGAGACAAAAGAAAGTTTTCAACGTCTTTAACATCTAAGGCATCAGGCGTTTTATCAATTGCCAATGTATAGTATCGAATGCTATTAAATAAGTCTCCGCGGGCAAACGCCGACTGAGCTTCAATTATAACCTCGCTCGACTTTAAAGCCCACACTTGAGAAGAAAATAATAAAAGTCCAAACAATACAAACTTTTGCATCTCTTTTATTTTATCTAATGAGACGCAAAAACGAGAGTCGAGAAACTCTGAGTCTGAAGGATTGAGACTTTAGTTTTGTTGGACCTTTAGCTGAGGTCGATCTTTAAAGTCAGAGAGAATTCCACCACTTTCGCTACTGTTAACAGAAATTTTTGTAATTTGATTTTTCTTGATATCAAGATTTAGCTTTTCTTCTCTCGTAATACGATAATCCTTAACGTATGAAAACACACCCGTGTCATTTCCTCTATACACGACTTGAACAGTCAATGAATATGGCCCCGGCACGACTTTTGTCTCAAACTGTTTGTTAAATTCATACTTTTTCCCAATACCCATCGTATCTTCTGCAACATACTGGTAAATAATATCATTATTGAGTTTATATGTTATAGAATCAATCAAATATCTCTTCGACATTTGATTATCAAATGTTATAAATAAAGGCCGCCTTGAACCATCCAATCCTTCTTTGCGTAACAAATCTTTTAGAATAAGAACTTGTGTTTGAGAGTTTGTAACTTCAGTTTTTAAGGCATCGACTTGTGCGCTTTCAGCAGACATATCTTTGCGATTATTTTTAGCCTGTGCCTGTACGCCAATTAAAATCAAAATAAGAAATATTTTATGCATATAATCCTCATTGCGGAATTTCTATAACTTGACCAGGGCGAATGACTCTGGGATCCAAATCTTGGTTAACCTGTAAAATCTGATCAACACTAATACGAAACTGCTTTGAAATGTCATACAAAGTATCACCTTTATTAATTTTGTATGAGATAAAACCTGTCGAACTATCTTTTTGTAATGGTGTCGTTGCAGCAGGCGCTCTACTTAAGAATTCAACGAAAGCTTGCCTCTGTGACTCAGGAACCCGAATTACGGTTTGCGCAGGAATGCGCGCACTATTTTTTCTAATAACGGCTGTTAGCTGAGGATTTAGGTTCTGCATTTCATCTACACCTTCAGAAAACTTTTCTATGTCCTTATAATAAACGGGCCGCGAAAGCACAATGTCTGTCGTTGCAATCTCGTCTGCGATTTCTATTGGTCCAAAATATTTATCAGCATTTTTTTCTACTTCAACAGCCGCTAAAAAGCTTGCATAAAAGCTTTCTGATGCAAATCCAAAACGAGATGTAGGGCTTCGTCCAAAAAAATCAGCGAGTTCTGTAGAGTTATATTTTTCTACAATACGTTTTAGGCCTGCTGCCCCATAATTATAAGCAGTAACTGCGAGAGGCCATGTTTTTAAAATCTCATAATTGGTCTTCAAAAGTCGGCTGGCAGCCTTTGTTGCAATGATGGGATCATTGCGTTGGTCAATCAATGCATTAACCTTCATATAGTGGCGCCCAGTCCCTCTCATAAATTGCCAAATACCACTTGCTCCAACCTTAGACCTTGCACGGACATTAAATGAGCTTTCTACAAATGGTAATCTTGTGAGCTCTCTTGGCATTCCATTTTCTGCAAAAATTTTTTCCATTTCTTTGAGGTATCGTCCCGAATAAAATATCCCTTGAATAAATCTATCTCGCTGTCCTAATTGAAATCTTAACCGTCCCTTTTTTGACGCCTCTATGAATTTGTTTTTTTCATCAATCCCATCAAACATTTTCCAATAGCGCGCCTCCTCCTCATTAAGTTCTTTGGGATCCGTAATACCCTGAAGTTTCTGTAAGATCGCCGAGACGTATTTTTTTCTTTCATCCAGATATTTTTTTTCTGATTTAAACTTTTGATGAGTCGATAAACTTTTATCATTATCTATCTTTGAAAAATCGACCGTCTCATAAATGATTGTTGGGAAGCGGCTATCATGTAAAACTCCTTGAGAGGTCGTATACTTTGTATATATATCAATCCAAAACTGAACACGGTCTTTCATAATATCTGGAATGACAAATGTATCCTTAGCGTACCCCAGTACGTTTTCTTGATTCTCGTAATTCGGTTTTTGCCAAAGGCGATGCTGTCGAGCCGACAATGGTTCCTGATTAACCTCTTCTGCATCTGCCTGCAAGTCTTCTGTATGCTGTTCGAGTTGCTCAACATCTTCTTTTGAAAGATTATTGGTTGTCGTTGAGCATGCAAAAAGTAAGCTTGAAATCATGATTCCAAATAAAAAATATTTTCTCATTTGCGCTAAGATCCCTAAAGCTTTGTAATTTCAAAAGCAAGCCTATCAAATAATTCTCGAGCTCTCTCTTCTTTACCTGATCCATTATACATGAAAGCAAAAGAATAAACCTCTCCTTTTGAATTTGCTGCATAACCAGCTAGACCCACAACCCCAGACAATAGCCCTGTCTTGGCACGAATCCACCTTGAACTTTCTAAATCTTTTATTCTTTTAGAAAGAGTTCCTTCTCCTTGAGGAGTTGCAAGCTCAGACAATAAATAAGAAGAAACATTAAAATCTTTATAGGCAGACGATAACAACTCCGTCATTTTTTGTGCAGAAATTTTATTTTGTGTTGAAAATCCAGAAGGACTTATAAAAGTATATTCGTTCGGAGAAAATCGATATTTTGACTGTAAAATCTGCTTGATCTCCTTGATACCTCCCGAAATACTTCCGGGTTTACTGCCATACTGAACAGAAATATTTTTTGTTACACTCTCTGCTAAAAAATTATTTGAAAATTTTAACATTCCATCCAAAATTTGCTGATACGTCCAGCCTTTAGATGAGGCAAGAACGTTCATTTTGTCTAAACACTTTTTAGATTGAATATCCATATTTTCTATTGTTATTCCACGTTGCCTTAAAAATGATATGAGATTTCGCCCAACCCATAGATCCGGATAAGTCACACTAGCATACTTTACAACCTCTGGTACCTGAGCACCAATCGTCCCCGAAACGATAAGGGATTCGCCCCTCTCAGTTTTCTTTTTGTTTATGATAAGATCAACTTTTTTCCCTGAAACGACTTTGACTTTATTGATAACGTTAAAATAATCACTTTCTGGATCGACTGTAATCCGAGTCTCTGAACGAATCGGACGGATATATACATTAACGGTATTCCAGTTAAAGGGAAGCCCCGAGACAGGCGAATCATAAGCACGATCCACTCTATTTTTCTCTCGGCTTTCATCAAAATATTCAGTATCAAAAATAGAACTATCAATCCAGAGAGGTCCCTTTATTTTTGTCACCCCCGCTCTCGTCAGATTATTGATCAATACCCACATCTGTTCTGAGATAAAACTTGGATCACCATTTCCCTTAATACACAATTCTCCATCAAGAAAATTGTTTTTAACCTCTGCAGACGATAATAAATCAGTCTGCATACGATCATCGGGGGCAAACGCATTGAGTGCTGCAATTGCTGTTAACAATTTAGAGAGGCTTGCCGGAGTCATTTTCTGCTCTGCCCGATTCTGAAAAATAATCTCTTTATCCTTTAAAATATAAGCACCTACTTGATTTTCGGGAACCGAGGATGTCGATAATATTTTTTCGAACGAGTTTTTTGCTTTGGCCCGCCCCTCAGAGAGAAAAAGCAGTGATAGGATTAAGAACATCGAGATTGGTTTCATACAATTTCCTTGTTTGTTCCTCTAAAAGTTTCTAAAATCATATCATGTTCAAAGAATATGAAAACCATTTTTCAAGATATATTCAATTCTCTCTTTTGCTAGCCGCACTTATTTTTAACTTCTCCTGCAAACAGTCAGGCTTTGATCGCAGCCAGACTGTTTTTGTGGCTCTCGAACAAAATCCAAAAAGTTTAGACCCCCGTTTTGCAACGGACGCTATTGGCCAAAGAATGGATGGATTACTGTTCAATGCTCTCGTTCGCGTTGGCCCCAATCTTGAAATCATTGGCGATGCCGCAACACGGTGGGACTATAAAAATAAAAAATATACATTTTATTTGGCAAAGGGGCTCACATTTGGCGATGGAACTCCTCTCACAAAAGAGGACGTACTCTTTTCTTTTGAACAATACGCAAAGCCCACCTCGCCGTTTAAGAATGCCTTTGACATTATTAAAAATGTCGATGCTGATTTTTCAAAAGATACTCCAACTGTTACTGTGACTTTAAAAAAATTTTCGGCACCATTTCTTACCGATCTCACATTACTTTATCTCTTGCCTAAAAAAGATGTCGAAAAATATGGTGACCGCTTTGGTGATCATCTGAATGGTACCGGAGCTTTTAAAGTTATCTCCTATAACTTAAATCAAATTGTTTTAGAAAAAAAACCGCATCCCGTCTATAATCCTCAAGTGAAATATATCGTTTTTAAAATTATCAAAGACGACAGCACGCGGTTTCTTAATATTTATAAAGGATCTATTGATATCATTATGTCCGCCCTTCCTTTTAATAAAATTTCATATATAGAAAAAGAACATAAATACAATATTTATACCTCTTCTGGAACTTCCATGAATTACATGCTTTTAAACCTTAAAGATCCAATATTAAAAAATAAGGATTTTCGATGGGCGCTGTCCCTGGCATTAGATCGTAATAGTATTATAAAATATAAACTCGAAGGATTTGCCACAAGTGCAACATCTCTTTTGCCAAGTGGGAACATCTTTCACAATCAGGACTTAAAACCTATTCTTCAAGATCAGAAAACTGCCCGATCTGTCATTGAAAAAATGCATCTTAAAAATAAAGAATTTATTCTCAAAACTTCAAATACTCCCGAGGTCGTTGATATTGCACGCGTTATTGTTTCACAACTTGAAAGCATTGGGCTTAAAATTAAACTACAAAGCTATGAGTGGGGAACTTATTACGGCGATATTAAGGCCGCTAATTACCAAATGGCAATCATGAGGTGGACGGGGTTGTCGGATCCCGATATCTATCATGCAGCTTTTTCTAGCAAAGAATTTCCCCCGGGGCGCAATCGAAGTTTTTATTCAAATCCAGAAATGGATAAAATGCTCGACGAAGGTCAGGAAATTGAAAGCATCCCCCAAAGAAAAACCCACTATAATAAAATCCAAAAAATTATTTTTGATGAACAAATCGTGATTCCTCTCTGGTACAATGCTCTTGTGGACCTTGTGCACAAGAGAGTTGAAAATTACTCCCCACAAGAAAATGGAGATTTTAGCCCGCTCTACAAGGTTCGCATAAAAGAATCATCACATTAAAGGAATACATCTGTGAAAAAACGTCAGTGGTTATTATTGGTTCTCCTCCCCCTTCTTCTGACCTGGGGATTAGATCGATTAACAAAATATTGGGCCATTCTCTATACTGGTGACCTACGCTTTCACGGAATCTTAGGTCTTGTTCGACATCACAATTATGGAGCCATGCTCGGATTATTTTCAGATTTACCAGCAGTTTTAAGAGTTGTATCTCTTTCTACAGGCGGAGCTTTTCTTATTTTTATATTTTTCGTTATCCAATATCTTCTCCCGACAAAACTCTCTGTTTTACGCATTGGTCTTTCTATTTTACTCGGTGGTATTTTAGGTAATGTGGCAGACCGCATAGTTCTCGGGTATATCATTGATTTTATAGTGTTCGGAAATTATCAACACATGACCCCTGCTTTTAATGTGGCCGATATGCTTCAATGGGTTGGCTATATTATGATTGTCTTTTCTTTGATTCGTGATGGAAAAAAGCTCTGGCCAGAAAACGATGCAAGAAAGTTTTTTCTTGTCAATCCACAGTTCCAATTAAAATACTCTTTTATTATTATGCTCTTTGGTGTTGGATTTGGAATTATTTCTGCGGTTTATTCTTATACGTATCTCAAAGTCACAATTGTTGAACTTGTCGGGCATCAATCTGTTATCGAAAGCCGATTCTTAATACCTTTTCTTGTCACATTTGGAATTGTCGTTCTCACTTTTGTCATATTCCTCTTTTTTATAGGACTTGTTCTTTCTCATAGAATCGCAGGCCCTCTTTACGCATTTGAAAAGTTTTTAGAAGATCTCTCAAAAGGAAAAGTACGCGATCTACGCTTGCGCACCGGGGACAATTTTAAGCATCTCGAAAGTCTAGCTGACGAACTTGGAAAAAAATTAAAAGATTTTATTAAAAATGACTCAACCGATTTATAAAGCGCTATTTATAAGCTCAGATTCCATAATGCGACTTAAATAATATCGACGAACCTTTTTTTCTTCTTGTGAATCTGCAAAAATATAGTCTCCGTCAGGAGAGCGAACTAATCCCAATGGCTTGATGTGCTCATCTTTATGCGATTTTCCATTACGATATAAAATCCGTACATCTTTGCCTTCTTGAATTGCACGAATAATGGTTGATATTGCAGGATTTCGTTGAAATTCTGCAAGATAAAAATTCTGCCATATAATCGGCTTACTTTGTATCTTGAGTAAATCTTCAAGAGACTTATCCCATCCTACTTTTTCAATACATTTTTCAAAAACACGAATACAAGAGATGGTGTCATCATAAGCACGATGCGCTTGATTTTTTTCTAATTTAAAAAATTCTACAAGTGTTTGAAGTTTATGATTTGTGGATTCGGGAAAAAGCTCTCTTGATAGAAGAGACGTGCAGAGTATTGCGTTTGGAATTGGCAATAACCCTGCTTGTTCCATTTCTATAGACAAAAAACCTATATCAAATGGAGCATGGTGGGCCACACACACTGTATTTTGAAGAAACTGATACAGTGGCGCAATCACCTCTTTTATAGAAGGACTCTGAGCAACCATTTCATTTGAAATCCCGTGAATACCGATAATAAAATCTGACATTGGCTTTTGAGGCTTTACCAAAGTTTGATAGCTATCAATAATATGATGATTTTGCCACTTTACCGCGGCTATTTCACAAATTTCAGAATCAAGAGGGTAACTACCAGAAGTCTCAATATCCAATGCACAAAATACGGTATCTCGAAGATTACTTTTTTCCATCTTTCACTGCTTTTTTAGACTTAATCTCCTGTGCTGATGATTCCTTTGCAGTGTCTTTTTTATTCAACACCTTTTTTGTTGGTGGCAGAGTTTTAGGTTTTTCTTCTTTGATCCCAACGTCCTGAGATTCTTCTTTTTGGGGCTCTTCATTTTTGTCTGTTTGTGGTACAGATTCTGCTGCTCCTTCAGATCCAGTCAAAACCTTTCCTATCATCACTTCTGGAGTAATGGCTCCTAACCGAGTTGAATCAAATCCGCCTGTTGGATCTTCAAAAAAAGCAAAGTAGACGTCTTCTCTAATTCCTTTTTTAAAATTATTTTCATAAAGACGAAGCATACTCACTCGATTAACACTATAATCATATTCTTCGCCCTTTGAATTTTTTAATACACGATGGTTGACATAGACGCGATATCGCTGATTTTTAGATTCCCTAACTTCGTAAATATCTCCAGGAATCATACGTATCGTCTCAAGAAGAGGAAGATCGCGACCCGTCACCTTCAACATGACAACATCACCACGACTTGCAGGATGACATTTATAATATCCATATTCAATTTTCAGTTTAGTTCCAATAGGGAAGATATCGGTAACACCACTTTCAACAGCATATTCTGAAACTTGAGTGCTACAGTCTGTGGTTTTTGCTTTATAATTTTCTGGAGTCGTTCTCTGGTAGTAATATGAAAAAAGAAAACCACCAATAACAAGCGCTAGCCCAGAGATGACAATGACTACAGAAACAATGTTGGTAGATAGTTTATTTTTAATCTCATTTATTTGCATATCCTAAAAGGTATCATTATGTAAGAGCCCTTGCAAACCCAATCTTAAATTGGCCCCAAGACCAGAAACAAGATAGCTACCAGACTTCGATGCAACACCTCCCGCACTTGCGTAAATAAGAATACCACCTGTTGCACCAAAGCCACCACCAGAGTTGACTTCATAACCCGCAAGTGTTTCGCCTGGTTTGACATACTCCACATCGCGAAGGGCTGCATAAAGGCTGACTTTACCATCTTTCATCTTAGATTTGACTTTGAATTTAATAATGCGTGGTTGATTTTCAGGGTTTGGAACAGGGTAATCAATGGTTAAAACACCATTGACACATTCTCCAACAGGAATTCCGGTATC
>JBDHWX010000082.1:0-8553 GCA_039810365.1 Bdellovibrionales bacterium
CAGTCTCAAACATCGGTTGATTTTGTTGGTTAAATTATTTTACGTCTAAGAGTTCAATTTCAAATTTAAGAGGAGTGTTGGGAGGAATAGGGCCACTTCCTTTTTCTCCATAGGCCATTTGTGGAGGAACAACAAGAACTCTTTTTCCTCCGACCTTCATCCCTTTAACGCCAATTTCCCATCCCTCGATAACGTTTTTTGAACCCAATTTAAATTCGAAGGGTTTGTTGCGAGAATAGGAGCTATCAAACTCTTTTCCATCTAAAAAAGTACCACGATAGTTGACGGAAACAGTTTTTCCATCGACGGCTTCTTTGCCATTACCAACAGTGATTTCTTGCATATAGAGATCCTTGATATCTTCTGCCTTCAGAGCGTTAGCTTGATTCGTGTTTTGCTCTGCGGGTTTGTTTTTTGTTTCCCAGCAGCCAACGCTTAGCAATAATGTGCTTGCTAAAATTGTAATCAAAAATTTTTTTTCAAGTTTTCTTTTTGTAGTTGTCATATTGTTCATCCTTTTTTAATTTGAACTTTTTT
The DNA here is from genome assembly GCA_039810365.1 of Bdellovibrionales bacterium. Lineage (GTDB taxonomy): Bacteria > Bdellovibrionota > Bdellovibrionia > Bdellovibrionales > JAEYZS01 > JAEYZS01. The sequence goes on from JBDHWX010000082.1 coordinate 538, forward strand.
AATATTTTGTGTCTAATTCTAAATAGCTGATTTGAATAATTAAAATTGTATACCAAAATACATGAAGATCAATTTTTTATTTTGATAGGGATTTAAAAGTGGCACAAGCGCAAATTACAACCAGCAGTACTGCAGAATATTTTGCCAAAAATCTACAACAAGTTGGTTTTTCATCACCAACCAAGGCGGTTTTAACAACCTTAAAAGAGGCTGTGGACAATAGTTTAGATGCCTGTGAGGCGGAAGGTATTCAGCCAGAGCTTAAAATCGAAATTAAAAAAATTGGGGCGGGCTCTCAAAAAAATACAGATCTTATTCAAATTATTGTAGAGGACAATGGTCCCGGAATTGATTCTGAAATGCTTGCAATGGTTTATGGAGAATACCTTGCTTCATCAAAATTTGGTCGAGGGCAGTGCTCGCGTGGTCAGCAAGGAATTGGTATTTCGGCTGCCACAACCTGGGCTCAGTTAACGAATGCTCTTGGTGTGAGTGTTATTAGCAAAACAAAAAAAATGAAAAAGGCTGTTTCTGCTATTATCGATGTGGATATAAAAAAAAATAAGGGAGTTCTTAGAAATAAAGAAACCATCGACTGGAAGAAGGAACACGGAGTTCGAGTTGAGTTTAAACTGGATGGTCGAATTCAGTTAAATGGAGAAGGTGGCCTTTTGACTTATCTCGAGGGAACTACTCTTGTGAACCCTCATCTGAGTATTCAATACAAACTTCTTGATGCAGACTGGGTTAAAATTGATCGGGTTTCAGAAGAAGTTCCTGCGATTCCACCTGCAACCAATCCGCATCCCCACACCATGAAACTCGGTGAATTTATTACTCATGCTCATCTCTATGGAAAAATGACTACTAGCAAGTGGCTTAAGACAGGTTTTTCTCGAGTCAGTGATCAAACGTTAAAAGAATTTATTAAAAATGGATTGCCCAAGAAACTTTTAGATACGGCAATAAATCAACTCTCGGATAGTGATTTTAAATCTATTTATCAATCTGTGCAAAATACAGAGCTTATGTCGCCTTCAACAAGGTCTGTTCTGTCTATTGGGGAAGAGTCACTAGCAAAGAGCATTGGGCGTCTTGGTCATGTCGACTTTTTTAGTGTTGTGACTCGTAAGCCAAGAATTTGTGATTTTAAACCTGTTGTCGTTGAAGTTGCCCTTGCAAGGTTTTTAGATAGAGGTCGAGAAGATGAGCCTGTACAAGTTTTAAGATTTGCAAATCGTGTACCTCTACAATTTGATAAATCTGCGTGCGCTATTACAAAGGCCATTGAATCTGTGAACTGGAAGTCTTATGGCCTTAATCAACCCAAAGACTCTGTTCCTCTTGGGCCCTATGTTTTTGCTGTGAGTGTTGTTTCTCCATTTATTAAGTTTAAAAATGCATCAAAAGAAACTATTGATGCGTCAGATGAGCTTGTTGAAGAGCTTCGTCGCTGTATGATGCAAGCAGGACAAAAACTTTCTCGCTACATCCGAAGAGAAGCTCATGCAGAGGAGCTTGAAAGAAAAATTCGCCACATTGAACAATTTGGTCCCATGCTTGTTGAGGGATTGGTGAGAATTACTAAATCTAATGTTGCAAGAAAGAAAAAAGCTGAAGAAGGTCTTAGACAAATTTTAGACGAGACGCACAGGAGGCTGAAGAAAGGCTTGAAGTGTCAGATGCTCAACTAAAAAAGCTAAAGGCCAAAGAAGGTGATGGAGATGCTGTTCATGCAGCAGAAGAGTTAGGTGCGGATGCTAAAGCCGATTTACTTGAAGATTCTGGAGAGTCATATTTGGAAGAGGGCGCAACAAAAAAGGGTACAAAAAAAGAGGCTGGAACAAAGAAGGCTGCAGCAACAAAAAAGAAGAAGTAGCGTGAGGTGAGATATGGCAAGAACTGAAACAAAAATTGGTTCTGGCAAAGATTTGCCAAAATTATCAAAAGAAATTTGTGAACAAATGTTGAGAGACTTAGAAAAGGCTCAGCGTCCTGTCTTAGAGGCCATAAAATGTTCACTCGATAATTCTTTTTATAATCCCAAGGTTGGCTATCTCACACCAGGGGATAAGCGTGTACGAACAGAGCTTAATGTTTCTTCTGTGCAAAAGATGGCACGCGCTATCTTTATGCTTGAAATTTTACTACGCAATATTGAAACAGGTGCTGTTAACAACAAGAGAGAGCTTTATTATATCGCAAAAGGTTTTGTAAAACATTCGCCGCATTTAAAGCCTTTAGACTTCCAGGATCAGCCAGAAAGTGATGCTGTCATTGATTTTATTTGCGAAATGTTTGAGAGCTATCGAGAAGAGTGGAACGTTTTTGCCAACGATCGTGGGGGACAAACCTATTCTCAGCAACTTGTTGTAACTGAAACCATGGCGGATGGAACAAAGGCAGTCATCGACCTTAGCACTCTTGGAACAAGCCCCTTTCAACCAAAAAACAAACCACAAAGTCTAAAACTTAAGGCAAAAAAGAAAATTGATTTTTGCCTTATTGTCGAATCAGAGGGTACGGCCAATACATTTGTGAGCAATGGTTTTACAAAAAGAAATAATTGTATTTTGATGGGTGCTCAAGGGGTTCCCAGCAATGCGGTACGCGGCTGGTGTAAATTGATTCAAGACCAACTTAAGATTCCGCTTTATTTTTTTGGAGATCTCGATGCCTATACACTTCAAAACATTTTTCGTACTCTAAAAGCAGGTTCGGCAGCAAGTCTTATTCGAAACTCTGATTTTTCGGCGCCCGATGTAAAGTTTTTGGGAGTTTTACCTGAAGACGTTAAAAAATATGAGCTTCATGACTATGGTGTTAAAGAACAAGATGTGGCAGAGGCAAGGGCTCTTAAGAAAGCAAAAGATGCGCTTTCAAACGATCCATTTTTTCAAGACAAGAGAAATAAAAAATTGGCAGATGTTCTCAATTGGCTTTTAAAAAATAAAAGACGTTGTGAGCAGCAGGCTCTTTTTATGGTGGATCCTAAAGATCCAGTCATGCCAGAAAAAATTATTTTAGAAAAAATTAAAAAAGGACTTTATATTTAGAGGCGGCTTGCTCAATGTCAGCCTTTGCTTTTAAATTTCAAACCATGGGATAATTCTAGATTGAGTTTTGATTTCTCCGGAAGGCAAAATCTCTTGGTACTTTTGGTCTAACAGTTGAAATTGATTTAGGGCTATCAAAATTCTTTTGCACTTTTCTGGTAAAATTTGATTTTTTTGAGACTCTTTTACCGAAAGTTTCAGCCTTTTATAAAACTCAATAAGAAACCCGCCCCATGCACACTCATCGATATTTTGACTGCGAAAATTTTCGATACAACCTGCCGTTGCAAGATGGGGGGTAGCTGTAACATTCATGCCGACACCGACGATAAGACGACTCTGGCTCCCTTGGGTTATGGTTTCAATTAAAATTCCACAAACTTTTTTATCATTCATGTAAATATCATTGGGAGCTTTTAATGCGATGTTTGAAAAACCGCGAATTTCAAAAAGGGCCTCATAAACATCAAGACCGATAAGAGGGGCAAGAATAGGTTGGGGGATGTAATCAAGATCGAAAACCCAAGAAGAGAAAAGTGCAGAACCCTTTTGGGGAGAAAGCCATGAGTTTTGGTTTCGACCACGTCCGTGGGTTTGATCATCTGAGATGATCACTTGATTTTTTTTTGTAGAGTAAGGACATTTTTTAGCAAAGAGATTAGTACTATCAATAGTTTCGATATAATGTGGGATAAGGTCATCTTGCAATCTTGCCCAAGAATAGGTCCAATGTCCGATGGTTTGGAATTTTTCGTTTTTTATATTCATTTACCACTCAAATAATAGACTGATATCAGCTGTTGGTGCTGAGTGAGTGAGAGCTCCTATGCTAATATAATTTACACCAGTTTCGGCGACCTCTTTGACACGCAAAAGGGTCATGTTACCAGAGGCTTCTGTTTCGATTGTTTTTGGAATTTTTTCTAAGGCTTTTTTAAGAGTCATAATATCCATATTGTCTAATAAAATACGATCTACTTTTTTTTCAATGCAAATATCAACATCTTCGAGAGAGTGGGCTTCTACGACCAAAAATTTTTTAGTTTTAGAGCGAACCATATCGATTGCAAGACTTAGGGAGTTGGTGACGCGTGCGTGATTCTCTTTGATCATGGCAAATTCACTTAAATCCCTTCTATGATTTTTACCACCTCCATCTCGCACAGCTTTTTTTTCAAGATCTCGATAAAGCGGAGTTGTTTTTCTTGTGTCTATGATCTGCGTTTGAGTTTGTGAAATTTGATCTACAAAACTTTTTGTAAGGGTTGCAATGCCCGAAAACTTTCCCAAGAAATTAAGCGCCACTCGTTCTGCTTTTAAAATCTGAATAAGGTTTCCCTTTAAAACACAAAGGGTTTGTTTTTTTAAGACGTGTTCACCGTCATGAAACATCCAACGAAGTTGGCAGTGGGGTTCAAGGTAATGGATGCAATCATTAAAGAGTTTCTGCCCTGATAAAACAAGGTCACTCTTTGCAATAAGTTTTGCTGTTCCTGGATAGCTTAATACATCCAAGGAATCAGTTGTGATATCCCCATGAGGCATATCTTCTTTATATGCTAATTCAATCATTTCTGAAATTGTCATTACGAATCAGAATCCTTCAACAAGCGATCTAATTCTTTTTTGATAATTTGTGAAGCTAATTCTGGAATGACTTGCCAGGCGACTTTTTCAATAATTTCAGAGGCCCGTTTGTTCACCTCTTCTTGTATTAGCTTTTCCATATCAGGAGAATGGGTAGAAGGCGGCACGGTCTCTTTTTGAGGCTGTAAATGAGTTGGCGTAGGTGTGGGTACAGATACGGGTGTATGTGGTGTGGTAGAAGCTGGTGGTTTTGCTGTAGAGGGTTCTGTTTTTTGTGGATTTGATGAGGTTTTCTTGGGCTCTTGAGTAACTTGTGGATTTTGAAGAAAGCTGAGGTCTTCAATACTTTCAATTTTACCAAGATCAAGAGAAATATCATCATCGGAGGCATCTTCGGGAAGATCGAGAACAAAGGATTTTGTTAGTTCGTTAATATCAGGAGTGTGAGGTGAAGTCGTTTGGGATTCTGGCTTTGATAGAGGTTTAATTTCAAAATCCTCTGGGGTGTCATTTTCCTCTATGACAAGAGCGGGAAGTTCGATAGCTCCAGATTTTGATGAATGGGGCGGTGGGGCTGGAACAGGTGGTTCTGGCGCTTTCGTGATGGGGGCAAATTTTTGAGATTCATTTTTAATTTTCTCAAGTTCTAAAAGAGGATCTTTACTTTTTTTTGCGGGGGCATGCATTTCTTGTTTTGGGATTGTTGGGAGATCCAAAAAGCCGCTGAGAGGATTGGTTTGAGTTTTGCTGACAAATTTTTGTATGAGCTCTCGAAGTGCCTGTGCATCAAATGGTTTTTCAAGAGTTGCATCAGAAAGGGAATCTTTAGCTTTTTGCTCATCGAACTCCATAAAACCACTCCACATTAAAACAACAGGTGTTGAACGGAGTTGTGCGTGAGTTTTAAGTTCTTTTGCAACATCGTAACCAGATCTTTTTTGTAAAAGAATATCAACAAAAATGATATCAGGCTTAAATTTGATGGCCACATCTAAAACATCGACTCCAAGATTGACCACGCGTAAGTCAATGGCATAGTCTTGGAGAGATACTTGGATCGCTTTTTTAATTGTTTCACTATTGTCAGCAAGCAAGACGCGTAAAGCCATATGTATCAAGTAAACGATTTTTGTTTTGTAGAGTCAAGGCCAGAGGATTTGTTTCATGTTGGATCTGATAGATAAATATATCCTAAAGATGTTTTTGGGGTACTTTTTAGGAAGTATTCTTGTCCTTGTTACCCTTTATGTTGTTATAGATTCCTTATCGCTATTTTCAAATGTTTCCTCGACCCCCACATTAACTCTTCGATATTACGGCTATGCCATTCCCGCTATCTTGTATCAACTTTTACCGGTGACTTGTTTGGTGGGAACACTTTTTACTCTTGGCCAACTCAATAAGAATAATGAACTTGTTGCTCTTTTTAGCATGGGCAATAGTTTGGCACGTATTAGTGCCCCCATTCTCATCATGGTGGCGGCCATTGGGGTGATTTCTTTTTGGATGAGTGATCGTATTTTGCCCTATACCAATAAAATGAAGAACTATACATGGTATGTTGAAATTCGTAAAAATCCGGGACTTTACTCCTTGGTAAAAAACTCAAGAATTTGGTATCGCCAGAAAAATATGCTTTTTAACATCAAGACATTTGATGCTGATAAAAAACAAGCAGAAGGTCTTTCGTTTTATTTTTTTGATGATGAGTGGAATTTGGTTCAAATGATTACGTCCAAAACGGCTATTGTAAAAAAGGGGGAGTGGGATCTTGAAGATGGTAGTGTCACAGTTTTTACAGACCAGTCTAGCTTTCCTATGACCCAAAGCTTTAAAACCAAGTCAATTGCTGTAGAAGACGATATGAGTGACATTCAAAAAACAACCAAGTTCTCAGAGGTCGTTTCTATTAATGAATTAAGACAATATATCAAAAAAAATAAAGAAGCCGGGCTCAATACAATTCGCTATGAGGTCGACTTGCAAGCAAAATTTGGTTTTGCGCTAGCCTCATTTGTTATGGCTTTTATAGGGATTCCTTTTAGTGTTTCAGACAGTCGCTCTGGAAGCCGCATGAAGGGGGTCGCGATATGTATAGTTTTAGCTTTTACGTATTGGGCCTTGCTCAATATGGGAATGAGTTTTGCTAATCATGGTGTCATACCACCCTTTGTTAGTGCCTGGTTTCCTAATATTTTCATGGTAGGACTTTCAATTGTCTTCCTCTTGCGACTTAAGAAATAATGCGTTAAAATCGGGGTATGTTGTTAGAGATTTTAACCTATCCCAATCCAAAGCTCCGTGAATTGTCAAAAGACGTAAAAAAGGTGACAGAAGAGCATGCAAAATTTGCTAAAGACATGTTGGAAACCATGTATTCTGCTAGGGGAGTGGGTCTAGCTGCGCCACAGGTTGGACGTCTTGAGAGAATGATTGTCATTGATACAAGGCCTCACGATGATGATGGAAACCCTACAGATGAAGGGATGACAGATTTAGAAAAAAGCTTTTCTTATCCCTTGATCTTGATTAACCCTGAAATAAAGAAGAAAGAGGGAAAAACGGTTTATGGAGAGGGCTGTCTAAGTGTTCCGGGATATGTGGAAAATGTAGAAAGAGCCGAATATATCGAAGCCATAGCCTTAAATGAAAAAGGTGAAAAAATAGAGATCAAAACCGATGGGCTCTTAGCTATTTGCATTCAACACGAAATCGATCACTTGGATGGTAAGCTTTTTATTGATCGTTTGAGCTTTTTAAAATCCAATCGTATCAAGGATCGAATCAAAAAATTTGGTTACGAAAAACCCAAAGACAATCAAAAAATTCTGTGATTAGATCTTGAGCCATGAGTAAGGTGAGAGTGGTGTTTTTAGGAACGCCGGATTTTGCTGTTATGCCCCTAGAGAGTATGGCAAAAGATGAACATTTTGAAATTGTTCACGTGATCAGCCAGCCAGATAAACCGCGAGGGCGCAAGATGCAGGTGTCTGGTTCTCCGGTCAAGCAAGCGGCAGAAAAGTTAGGGCTTTCAGTTACGACAACAGAAAATGTGAATAGCGTTGAATTTTTAAATTTTTGTAAAAATCTAAAAGCCGATGTTGCCGTTGTCATAGCATTTGGACAAATTGTGTCGGAAGAGTTTTTAAAAATTTTTCCATTTGGTGCTGTTAATATCCACGCAAGTCTTTTACCAAGGTGGAGGGGGGCTGCTCCTATTCAGCGGGCCATTCAATACGGAGATCATGAAACGGGCGTAGCACTTCAGAATATGGTGTTAAAATTAGATGCAGGACCTATTTTGGGAGTTCGAAAGACTTCTATTTTAAAGGATGATACATCTTCAATGCTCTATGAAAAATTAAAAGGCCTT
>JBDHWX010000083.1:0-8476 GCA_039810365.1 Bdellovibrionales bacterium
AGAGTTATCCTTCTAATAATAAAGCCTGGTCCAAATTGACGAATCATCAATTTTCAATGTTCAAATTGTCAATTCGTCAATCTTTTGGGCAACGATATCGCTGTCCAACTATGTTTTTCTTGATCTAATGGATCCCAAAATAAAGAAGAACCGCATAGGTGCGGACACGTTCTCTAAAAGTACCAAGCTGTGTGCCGTAGACTTTGAGTAACAACTGCAACTTTTCACCGTCAGGCACATCAATGCGACCTGTTTCAACGTGTGCAATATATGAATCAGAAAGTCCAATCAGGTCAGCAACCTTTTTCATCGACAGTTTTGATTCTGACCGTAGAATCTTCAGAACTCGAGCCTCATCGATCATCTCGATCCGATCACTACGCTTTTTGGTTCTGTATTTCTCGGCTAACAAGGCCACAAAACAATCAACTCCCAGAAAAAATGTCTACACGTTTAGTTATCCTAGTCACTTCCGCCAGGACAACGAAAATGAAGCCCTAAAACACCGGCGGAACAGGTTTCAGGAGGTTACCCATATTAGTTGTGAGATCAGGGGGTCAGTGCTGTCACCGAATGTTAAGTGGTTGGTTTGATTCTTCAATCACCAAAAAACAAAACCCGAAACTCCATCAGCGGAATCCGGGTTTGATTTCTTAGCAAGTGGTGGAGGTGGGCGGAAGGTTTCTGGCTCCTGCCCTCAACCTCAAAGCTTTGCTTTGAGGCCAGCCTGCGCTGTCTAAAAACAACATCCTGTTGTTTTTATCAAACCGCCGTCAAGGATCGTATACAGTCCTCATTTGCAAACCTCATCTCTAAAATAAAAAAGAGAATAAGCCCTCACTGTCGTTCGGCCTATTCTCTTTTTTATAATTTTTATGATATGGAGGTGGGCGGAATCGAACCGCCGTCCAAAAGACGTCTACCAAAGGTTACTACATGCTTAGTTTGTGCTTTAGGTAAGATTTTTAAGACGACCACAAACACCCTTCTTAAAGATCCCTCAGCCAGTAAAATTTAAGTTTTATCGCTGGCTAAAACCAACAAAACCGAGACTTCTAAATGTCGATCTATTAAAAACCAAAGTCCGAGCCCTTAAAGATCGTGCTACACTAAATTAGGCAGCAAAAGCGTAATCGTTGCCAATTACTAGTTTGTCAGTTTTTAAAGAGGACTAACGCCCCTGCATGCTCCTTAAAAGCGTCTGTTCCCTTGTCGAAACCAGTACACCCCCAAAAAAGCTTAACCAATATAACATAATCATTTTCTAATATCCACCAAGACTTCTTTTGACAAATCCTTGGCATTCCCACACCATCTACAATCTATGCGGAGCTTAAAGCTTTTTGGTTATTTTCTTTTATGCGCCTTTGTCGTCGCCGCCGCCACATCTCTTTATATTTATCAAGACACTCCAACCATTATAAAACCTAATAAGCTCGATACAGCTCAAATCGTTCTTGATGACGATAACTTTGATTGGAATTCCATTGGCATTGAACTCACAAGTCTTGTCACAGACCTTATCCAAATTCCAACAGTTCGTAAAAATGAATCACAAGCAGCTCTTTATTTACAAAAAATTTTACGTAAAGAAGGCATTAGCAGTAAATTAATTCCACATCCAGAGCGCCCTGATAAAACAAGTTTGATTGCAGAAATTGGCCCCGAAGATGCCGAAGACGGCGTTATTCTTCTGGCCCATCTTGATACTGTTGAGGCCAATGCTCAAGAATGGTCGACGGATCCCTTTCAAGCCATCATGCAAGATGGAATGATTTATGGCAGAGGCGCTTTAGATATGAAGGGCATGGCGGCCATGGAACTTATGTCTTTTTTACTTTTAAGTCGTCAAGAAATTCCTCTTAAAACAAAGATCATGTTTTTAGCCGTTCCCGACGAAGAAGATGGCGGAAAATATGGCGCACAATTTTTGCTTCAAGATCACGAAGATCTTTTTGATGGTTATCAATATGTTTTAGGCGAAGGTGGGTTTGGCGTGCGGGACTTTCCAAGGTCTGGAGCCAAAATCTTTACCATTCAAACGGCAGAAAAAGGAACTTTAGGTATCCAAGCCACAGCTTCGGCGGCATCCCGTCATGGGAGTATGCCAGAAAATGACGACTCTTCTTTAAATCTAGTTAAATTTCTTTTGAAGATTCAGGAACTGCAATCGTTTCGCCTAACACCAGTTGTTTCTGAATTTTTTTACTACCTCTCAACGTTTTATGATTTTCCAGAAAACTTTTTGCTAAATCGCGTGCAAAATCGTCTCGTACAAAAAGTAATAGAAAAAAAATTAAGAGAAAATCCCGCCATCAATGCCATGGTTTCAAACACTATTTCTATCACCAAACTTGAAACACAGGGTGGGGGAGCCAATGTGATTCCAACAGAGGCAATGGCATATCTTGATATTCGACTGTTACCTGGGCAAGATCCACATAGAGTTTTTTCAAAGATTCAAAAAATCGGAGAAAAATATCAAGTGATAGCAAAAATAAAAGAAGCTGACTTACCATCAAGTTCTTCAAACGATACGCAATTTTTTGATATTCTCTATACGGTCATTCAAGACAATGTCCCAGATGCCGTTGTGACGGGTTACTTGTCCCCTGGGGCAACAGATAATCGCTTTTTTCGTAAAAAAGGATTTCAGTGTTATGGTCTTATTCCAGTTTTAATTTCAATGTCCGATGTTCAAAAACTTCACGGTGCTAACGAATCCATCTCTTTAGATAATCTGATTTTGGGCACTAAAATTATTTTTGAAACTCTTGTCGGCCACAACCAGCTCGCTAGCCTTTAATTTTTTTATTTCGACATCCTCGGACCAAAGTCTTAAGACTAAGGTATATTTTCAAGACAAACGAATAGAAGCATCTACAAAAAAAAAAGGAATACACCTAAAATTAACCTTTATCTGTCTCAATAAAGAAGAGGGGTAGAGATGAAAAAGGGTCTAGGTACAATATTACTTTTATTGCTGACAGTTTCTTGTGGCAAAACCTCATCGGTAGGAGTGAGCAGCGAGCAGCCTGGCAGCCAAGGAAACCCCGGTGACACCACTGGTGGCTCAACGATTTGCTACCCTGGAAAAAATCATGATAACAGTGCGTGTGCTCCTTTAAGAAAAATTTTGGCTCGTGATTTAGGTTACATGGATCCTTATACAGATCCTAAATTTCCACCGGGCCAAAATCAAAATCAATATCGCATGCCTATTCAGGCCATAGATCTTCCCAAGGCAAATCTTAATTTGCCCATTCAAACAAATTTCTTACTTGGAGAATTTCTAAGCCTTGCCAAGGGAGATTTTGGAATATTATCAAAATTTTTAGTTGATGTGGTACAAAAGTTAAGAGACTTCGGTGGGGCTGCTATTAGGATAAATAGTGGATTTCGTCCCCCAGCTTATAATAGTGGTCTTGATGGGGCAGCAACATGGTCTCGTCATATGTATGGAGATGCCGTAGATATTGCCTCAACTTCTCTTTCTTTGGATAAGCTTGTTGAACTGTGCCGTACGGCCGAAGCAAAATTTATTAGTAAATATACGGCCCATGTTCACTGTGATTGGAGAAACCAACCACTCCAAACTGAATTTTTTGGAAACGGTACAAAAGATTTTTTTGATATCAGTGATGAAGAAATGTTAAAAGGCTGGTACTCAAATTCACAAATACATGTGGCAGGAGTTGTAAAGGTTGGAGGTGTGGTCACACTTTCGAGTAACGTCGATTATCAAGATGACGATGATGAAATCTATAAAAGATGGGTGATCAAGGCTCCTAATGGAAAAATTTTAGATCGAGAATCTCAAACCGTTACTTTGAGACTTCAAAAAGGTTTATATCAAATTTACCATGATATTGGCGGAAATATTCAATTGAACATGTCACTTGATGTAAACTAATATAGCCCTCATGTTAGAACAAATTCAAAAAGCAGCAGAGATTGTTAAATCTGGTGGTGTTGTGGGTATGCCAACAGAAACTGTTTATGGCTTAGCTGCAGATATTAAAAATCCAGAAGGAATTGATAAAATTTTTCTTATTAAAGAACGTCCCTTTTTTGATCCTCTGATTGTGCATATTGCTCATATGGTTCAAATTAAAACAGTTGTCAGAGAGTTTTCTCTTCTTGCTCAGTTTCTGGCAGAAAAATATTGGCCTGGCCCACTCACCATGATCTTACCTAAAAATCCCCAATTAAATCCTAAAATCACAGCAGGCCTTGATACTGTTGGAGTTCGATTTCCCCGTCATACCATGGCTCAAAAGCTCATTCATTTGGTAGGGTCCCCACTTGCAGCACCTTCTGCTAATCTTTTTAAAAAAACATCTCCCACAACAGCAGAACATGTTCAAAAAGAATTTCAAAATAAAGTTTTTGTTTTAGATGGTGGCCCATGCGAAGTAGGTCTTGAATCCACAGTTATTGGTTTTGCAGAACATGAAACGGTTATTGAGATATTAAGACCAGGTTTTGTAACAGAAGAGAATTTAAGAGAAACCCTTAAAAGTTTTACAAGAGATGTTCAGGTAAGATCTCAAACATCAAAAGCTTCTCCCGGGCATATGGAAGATCATTACATGCCTAAAATTCCACTTGTCATTTTAAAAGAAAAAAATATTCAAGATTTAAAAAGTGATCTTGAAAAAAAATTAAAAATAACGAACTGGAATCCGCAAGAGTTGGTGTTAAACTCAAATCCGGTTTTAGCAGCACGCGAACTTTATGAAAATCTTCATAAGATTGCAGATCGTGGTGCAAGCCTTATCTATGTTCAGCAAAAACCAGAACATCACAAAGGGCTTTGGATTGCCATTTGGGATCGCTTAAAAAAGGCTTCTTCTTTTGAGGAGGACAAGTGAGTTATCAAGTCCAGGCAATCGAAAACTTTCGTTATCTTGAAGCGGGAGATTTGAAGTCGCCTGACAAAATTATTTTATTTCATGGTTATGGTGCCGATATGTTTGATCTTGCAAGTTTGAGCGAGGTTGTCAGAACAAGAAAAAGCTTTCATTGGATTTTTCCTGATGGTCCACTTGAGGTTCCCATCGGCCCTCATATGAGTGGAAGAGCCTGGTTTCCCATAGATTTTGATGCCTTCTTAAAAGCCATGCAATCAGGACAACTCACAAAACGTTATCCCCAGGGGCTTGAAGGTGTCCGTAAAAAGATTGAAAAGTTTCTCATTGCTTTTAATCCAGATTGGTCTCGTACTTATTTGGGTGGTTTTTCTCAGGGCTCCATGCTTGCTTTAGATCTTGTTTGTGAAACCCAAATTACTCCAAAAGGAATGTTGCTTTTATCTTCAACACTTTTAAATGAAGATCGGTGGAAAGAGCAAATGGCGCTTAAAAAGAAACTTAAGTTTTTTCAAAGTCATGGTGAGCAAGATCAGGTTTTATCATGTGAGATCGCCAAAAAATTATATCAGCTTATGGAAGCTTCTGGCTGGGAGGGAAGCCTTTTAACCTTCCGTGGAGGCCATGAAATTCCCCCTCAAGTCATCGCCGAAATGGCATCATTTCTGCAATAGAATAATAAGAGTATTTTTAAAAGAAAAATAGAGGTTCTTGAGTGGTTATCTTGTCATTTTTAAGTCCCTTTTTGGGCCTATTTTGTCTCTTATTGTCTTTAGTTTTTACACCGTTTCATGCTCGGGCGTCTAGCTCCATGTGCGCCTTTTTATTTACAGAAACTAGCTTATCTAAACAAGATTTTTCTCTTTATCTTGAAATTGAAAAGTTAAGAGCTTTGAATCAGAAAATTGAGCAAGAAGGTAATTTTGGAAAAAGCTTTGATCATGAAAAAGAAATTGTCGTATTGGTTGAAAGGTTAGGCTCTTTTCAAGGAGAGCCCCATAGTTTAACAGGCTCACTTGCCACAAATTTGTCTGATCCTATTTTTAATGATCTCTCAATTTCAAGGCTTTATTTTGAACAAAAAATAATTCAAGAAGTAAAAGAAAAGCTAAAAAAGGTCGATTCACAAAATAGGTTTTCTTATGAGCCTTATAGAACATCTTTAAGAAGACTCTATGAAGCTATCGAAGATTACCGCACGGGAAGCCTTTCTTCTTTATCTCATGAGGCACGTATAGAAAGTGTTTCAAAGCTGATTATGCCTATTGAAGAAGCTACACAAATTTTTAGAATGAGCACGCGTATCTATAATCTCCTTATCCAAGAAATTCTTGAAAAGACCCAAGAGCCTATTGTTGCTATTATTCATGATTTTTTAAAAAATAAAATCCCCGACTTGCAAAATCAAATAGCACAAAAAAGGATGATCGCTCCAACAGTTCCAATGAATAAAGCACTTTTTAACATTGATGGAATTCGTCAAAGTACAAGTACATCAGGAGCAAGAAAAGGTGCTCTTATTCAGTCTGAGCTGAATAATGCCATGAAGCCTGTGATCTTAACAAAAGAGGATATGGACCAACTCTTGGCTGATTTTATAGACCCAGAGTATATTCATCTCAAGGCTGAAACGCTTTTTGAGGAGATGGTAGAAATAAGAACAGCAATATTAGCCCAAGAGGGAGCACAAAAAGGAAATTTTGTTTCTAGAGTTGATGGCGTAATTGATGCCAGCGCGAGGTTTCGCAATATTTCTCAGGGAGATAAAATTCTTTCCGATATTTATTCACGAATTGGTCATTATAGAAATATGGATAAGGATCACTACGAGATTATGATGGGGGCTAGAATGTATATGCTGTTAACAGCAGATTCTCGTATTCGTAATCATCCTAATTCTCGAGCAATTCTAGAACGTATTGTAGAGAGACTTCTTGATGAAAACTGGTGGAGAACGCAAACCACACAAAGTGTTGTTGAAAAAACGCTTAAAGAGTTTCCAAAATGATTTATTTAAGTTTCTTTTTTAGGACTTTCTTTCTCAAATTTTCTTTATAGCGCGAAAGCTTTTTTAAGAGAGTCTCATTTTTTTTAATCCCTCCCACTCCCAAAATTTTAATAGCCAACAATCCGGCGTTATAGGAATTATTGATGGCAACCGTTGCAACAGGAACTCCCTTTGGCATTTGCACAATAGACAATAAAGCATCTTCTCCTTCAAGAGCACCTTGTCCAACGGGAACGCCAATGACAGGAAGTTCTGTTAAAGAAGCCACCATACCGGGCAAGTGAGCGGCACCACCGGCTCCTGCAATAATCACGCGGAATCCTTTTTTGAGTGCTGATTTTGCAAACTTGAACATTTCCTCTGGCGTTCGATGAGCAGATACAATTTTGATATCATAAGAAATCTTAAATTCTTTTAATACTTCAACGGCATCTTTCATAACAGGATAATCAGAATCTGATCCCATAATAATGGCTACCAAAGGCTTCATTTTAAACTCTCCCAAAATTTTTTTTCTAAGGATTCCATAAGTTTTATTTTTTTAATGATATCATCTTTTGTTAAAGAAATGGTATTGATATGCCCCATTTTTCTAAGTGGTTTGAGTTGTTCTTTTGCATACCAATAGGGGCGAACATCTTCTGTTTTTTCAAATTTCTCAATAACGTTTGGATCTAGTTTTTTTTCTGCACCTTGAGGGCCAAGCATATTTCTCATGGCAAAAAAAGGATAAGTGGCGGGTGGTTTAAGAGGGGCTCCTAAGATTGCTCGAATGTGATTTTCAAATTGATTTTGTGGAGAAGCATCAAGGGTATAATGACCACTGTTATGTACTCGTGGCGCCATTTCGTTAATCAAGAGTTTTCCATCTTGGGTGAGAAAAAATTCAATGGCAAAGATACCAACAAATTTTAAGGTTTGCGCAATCTCTTCTCCAATATGAAGAGCCTCTTCTTCAAGCTTTTGTGGAAGATCAAAATCAATCGCAGGTCCGTAAACAAGCCTACAGACATTTTTTTCTTGTTCTGAAATAACAAGAGGATAAGAAATAAGTTCACCCTTAATGCCGCTCACATAGATTTTTGCAAGCTCTTGAGAAAAAGAAACGAGTTCTTCGGCATAAACAGTTGAATTATTTTTGAGAGTATTCAAAATAAAAGCCTCAGCCTGATCCAAGGAATTTGAATTATCGACTTTAAAATTTCCATGACCGTCGTAACCACCAAAAGCTTTTTTGAGCATAAATCCACGGGGAAACTGTTGATAAGCCTTTTTAAGCCAAGAGTTGGGTTGATCAAGCCCCGGTTCAAAGGCTAAAAATTTTGCAGTGGGAAGCTCTAATCCTTCAAAGAGCCTTTTTTGAAAAAGCTTATTTTGTGTGATTTGAAGAGATGGAATTGTTGGAAAAAAAAGAACTTTTTTAAAAGTTTCTTGCATATCCCTTAAAAGTTCAGCATCAACAAATTCATTTTCGATTGTCAGAATATTGATCTTTTTAAAAAATTCTTGAAGACGAAGTTTATCATTTAGCTGTCCAACAAAAATCTCAGCAGAACTGGCGTGGGCAGGGCAATTTTTGTTTTCACTGTATACGATG
>JBDHWX010000084.1:0-8438 GCA_039810365.1 Bdellovibrionales bacterium
ATTATCTTATTCTATTCGTTGTCCAACTACAGAGGTTGTTTTTTTGAAGGCTCGTTTTTATTATAAGAGGTTTATTCCAGTACAGATTGCATATAAGTTGAATTTGTTAAGTGCAAAAAGAACGTCACTGGTGACAACTTCAATAACACCTATGTATCAAGAGCCATCAGGAAAAAACTTTTCTTGTGCAAAAGTTGATAATGAAAGACTAACTGTTGCAAACTAATTTATAAAACACCCTTTATTTTAAATACGGCTTCTTTGATTCGAGAAGCCGTATATTCCACATCTTCAAGAGTTGTGAGGCGCCCTGTTGAAAGGCGAATGGTGGATCTTGCGTCTTCTTCTGAAAGGCCAATGGCGTTTAAAACATGACTTGTGGTGGTTGATCCTGTCGAGCAAGCAGACCCCGTTGAAAGAGCAATATCTTTTAACTCTTTTATAAGATGAGAGTTGGGTACACCTTTAAAAGTAATATTGATATTATTGGGGAGTCTTTCAAGGGGATGACCGTTAAGCTGAGCAAAGGGTATTTTTAAGAGTTGTAATAAAAGTTCATCTCTTAAAGATTGAATATGTTTAATATTTTTTGGTAGTTCCTCGTAAGCAATTTCAGATGCCTTGGCAAGACCAACAATAAGGGGTGTGCTGAGGGTGCCAGGTCGAAGGCCTTCTTCTTGTTTTCCTCCGTAAAAGAGAGGTTCTAAGGATGTGTGTTGGGGTGTACGCCGAACAAAAAGAGCTCCAATGCCTTTAGGCCCATAAATTTTATGAGCGGTGAGAGTCATAAGGGAAATTCCCATTTTTTGAACATCAATTGGAATTTGTCCAAATGCTTGTACCGCATCGGTATGAAACAAAATTCTTTGTGCCGCTAAAAAACAGCCAATTTCTTGAATGTTATTTAAAGTGCCAATTTCGTTATTTCCCCAAATAAGACTAACAAGTTTTGTGTTGGGACGAAGAGCTTCCTTAATTTTTTCAAGACTTACTCGTCCGTAAGAATCAGGAGTAAGATAACTTACTTCACATCCTTGGACTTCAAGATAGTGGAAGACTTCCAAAACGGCCTTATGTTCGGTTAAAGATGTAATAAAATGTGGCCTTTGCCCGTTTTTGATAAGAGATGAGTATGCCCCCTGGATAGCTAAATTGTTTGCTTCTGTTCCGCCACTGACAAAAAAGATTTCTTGAGTTTGACAGTTGATAATTTGAGCAATTGTTTTACGTGCATTTTCAATAGCAAGTTCTGCATCCCAACCATAGGCATGAGCCTTAGAAGAAGCATTGCCAAATTTTTCTGTAAAAAATGGTATCATGGCATCTAGCACACGAGGATCCGTTGGGGTTGTGGCGTTGTAATCAAAATAAAGAGGCTTTTGTAAGTGTAAATGCTTCACCATAGTAGACTTGAGCATAGCATATCGAGTATGAAGATGGCTATGGAAACAGAAAAGAAGTACGGAACCATCGCTATAGAAAATAATAAACTTGAGCCATTTGATAATAGGACCCTGGACCGTCGATATAAGATTGAGTTTACCTGCCCTGAGTTTACCTGTTTATGTCCAAGAAGTGGATTTCCTGATTTTGCAACTGTCTATATTCGTTATGTGCCAGATAAAAAGTGTGTCGAGTTAAAATCTTTAAAGCTTTATATCAATGGCTTTCGCAATCAAAATGTTTATCACGAAGATGTGACCAATAATATTTTATCAGATCTTGTTAAACTTTTAGACCCTTGGGAGATCCAGGTTGTTGGTGACTTTACAGTGAGAGGAAATATTCACACCGTGGTTACGGCCTATCACACGAAGGAAGAGGATCGTGAGAAGAGGATTCTTTCTTACTAGTTAGGTAGGATGTTTTGTTTTCTCTGACAGTCGCTACAAAGGCCGTAGAGTTCCATAATGTGATTTGTGAGTTTATAGTTTAGGTTTCTTGCAATTTGAATTTGAAGTTTTTCAATTTCATCATTTTCAAATTCGCTAATTTTTCCACAAGACGTGCAGGATATATGATCGTGATGTTTTTTATTAGCCCATTCGTATCGTGCAGGCAAACCTTGAACACGAATTTCGGAAAGAACATTGTGATCTGTTAGAGTTCTTAAAAAGCGATATACCGTTGCAAAACCGATATCAGGAGTTTTGTGTTTAACGTTTTCAAAAACAGATTGAGCGGTTACGTGTTCTGCTCCATTTAAGATTTCTTGTAAGATAGTCATGCGCTGATCGGTTACTTTAACACCAATAGCACGAATAATTTTTTTTAAAAATTGCGGTGTAACAGGTTCTTCTTTTGAGAGGTGAATTCGCGTTGGTTGCATGTGAGACTCCATGGGTTTGTTGATAATAATTATCATTTTCAAAGTTGAACATCAAATGAAAATATACACCACTTTTAACGCATTCTATCTAATTGAAATAACATGGTTATTTTGATATTTCTCAATTTTGCAAATCAAAAATCGAAGGATCGTCTTTACTCTTTTGATTGAGAGATAAGGGGTGCATCCTCTTTGTAATGACATTAAGATGTTGAAAAAGGAAAAACATGGGAACAAGCAAATCACCAATGAAAAAAAGGCAATTTGGCCATTCAAAACAAGCAGAAAAAAACGAAAAAGGTGACCAGCACGAAGCAGATAGACAAAAGAATTTAGTTTTTCAAAAGGTTGCAATTTTTATTGATGCAGAAAATATTGAAACCAGTGGTCTTAAATATCATACGGGTCGTACGGATTATCGAAAAATTTTATCTAAAGTTGGTGATCGTGAGATTACCAGAATTTTATATTATAAGCCTATTTATAAAGAGATCTCTGAAAGCTTTGAATCTTTTTGGGCCTCTCTTGGTGGAGAAATCAGAAGGCCACAAAAAAATGCCGATAGTTTTTTAATTATCGATGCCGTGACTCTAGCTGATAAAGTTGATGTTGCCATTATTTTGGGTGGTGATAAGGATTTTTTACCACTCATGTGGTATTTAAAGTCTCGTGGTTGTCGAGTTGAAATTTGGTCTTGGCCAGAAAGTACATCACCAGAAGTTCAAGAAGCCTGTGATTTTTATTTTCCGCTAACTTCTGATTACGTTATGAGGGATTAGAAATAAACTCGAGTCCCATAACGATGGTATTAAAATCGATTTGTCTCAGCCAACGAATTTTAGCTGAAATGGGTTCTTCGCCATCTTTTTTTATTTTTATCTGAGCATTTTCAACCCAGTATTCGTTATTGGTGACAACAACGCGAACTCCGTTGCAGGATTCTTCGGTAACAAGACCTTTGACGTAAGGGAAAAAATCGTTATCGCCAGAATAAATATCAATGAGAGCCATAGTGTTTGGAGCTGGTCGAAAACGCTCATGCTTTCGCTGCTGTAGAAAAGACTTTTCGTGCTCAGAGACCTGTTCTGCTGGATATCTTTTTGCGACCATAAACTCCTTCCCTACTGTAAACAGAATAGGGAATCTGTTGGGTGGATTCAAGTCCAGGAGTTCTTTTATTTGGCACGCCCGGAGGGACTTGAACCCCCAACCCTCAGATCCGAAGTCTGATGCTCTATCCAATTGAGCTACGGACGCACAAAAATCAAAATGCCTGTAATCTTTTGCAAGGCTTGCATTTTGCTTGCTAAAAAGGACACTGTCATCTTAAAAATAATCTATTAAGTGGGTGTAATAGTTTATGAGGGCGATATCATTACAATCTGTTATGTTTTTATTTGCAGGCGCCTTGTTTGGCATTGTTTTTCGCACTGTTGGCCTTTCTTTTTTTGGTGATGAATTTTATCTTGGAAATTTTCTTATTTATTTGCTTGGCAGTTTTTTCATTGGTTTTATTTTCAACGAAACCCGTAATATTTTTAATCCTGACGTAAAAATGTGCCTCATTATGGCGATGTTGGGAATGATGGCAACCCTTTCTGGAATTCTTATGGATTTTCCGAATTTTATGCAAGTAGGCGAATTTCGTGGGGCTTTTTTGTATTTCTTGATAACCAATTTGCTAGCCATAGGCGGGTATTTTCTTGGTTATCAGGTCTCCACTGATAACGAATAAAACTTTTCTTTTTTTATCAAAATTTTCCCCCAAAAAGAAAAACTTATGATATGTATTAAACATCTTTTTAGTTGGAAAGAAGACCTGTGGTCACGATGACTAAGTTGAGTCAACATACAAATGGGTTTTAAAAAGTAGTAGAGGAGATGGCTTGCCATGATGGATGCAGAACACGAGATGATAACAAGCACGCAAACAAGTGTTGGTCTAGGTAAAAAGTGGAAGTGGGAAGACGACAATATCCTTTCCATGAGCGAAGAAGAATACCCCAAATTTACTCTCGCAAAAAACAAAGCACGCTTTTTAAGAATGGTGAATTGGTATAAAGCAAAACAAGAATGGCTTGAAGTTGCCCCACTTTCTGGAGTTAAAAAACTTTTTAAACAACAAACAAAAGAGCTTGAAGGTGTTCGAGCCAACAAGATGGATTATGAAATGGAGCTTGAGATGGATACTCTAACTCCATCGCAAAAAGCCTATAAACTTGATGAATTAAAAATGTGTGAAATGCATGAGCGTATGGCCGTTTCTCTGATTACAAGAATGCAGCTTAAGATTCGCTCTGGTAGAAGATAATCTTTTTTATTATCAGAAAAAAAATAAAAAAAAACCCCAAAAGGGCTTTTTTTTTATAAAATCTCAAAATGAGACAAAATTTACCAATGATTTTTATACCTTAGGCTAGGCAAAAATGTCTCATTTTCTCGAAATGAACCGCCGATATGTATCATGTAGCGACTGTGATAATCGCTGACCTGCTTAAAATAATTAGGGGAGGATATAAATGGCACGTTCATTCGTAATCGTAATTAGCGAGGATCCCGGTGTGATCCAAAAGGCAAATCAGCTGATGTCTCAAGGAGATATTTCAGTTAAGGTTTATACGCACCAACAGTGGAATCATCACCTCGAAGATAAAACATTTCGTGGTCAACTTGTGACTCAGCAAGAACAGGTGGGGGCAACGGTACTTCCGTTTCCGGGTGCTTCAAATGTATCGCAAGACTCTAAATCTGTTTCCACAATCAATGATCTTGAAAGTATGGCAATTAAAAATGCAATATTTGAATATAAAGGAAACCTAACAGAGGCGGCAAAAGCTCTTGGTATTGGACGCGCCACTCTTTATAGAAAAGTAAAACAATATAATATAGATCCAAGCCTTGCCCGCAAGAGAACACTTAAGGCTGCGTAATTTTTAAATTTATGGAGATCAAAAAGAGCAGGCCATCCGTCTGCTCTTTTTATTTTGCGTTGATGGTTTTTAATAAATCTATGCAACATTATGACCAAGGTCTTGTTTTTAACCGTAAGCCATCTTGACAGATGTCATAGGAGTAGCCCTCCAGATCGAAATTTTGATTTTGTCTTAAAAAAACGGGCTTTTGAGCGGCACAGAATTCGCATCCCTTGAGTATTAAGTTCAAAAAACTGGGGGGTCTTACTATGAATAAAGATAATGGTGTTGAAAATAGCACTGGTCAGCCCTATGAAAAAAGTGTTAACAAAATAATTAAACTTCAAACTTCTGGGACGAGGAGAGTGCAAATGAAAATCGATACAACAGAAAAGAAGGCCGCCCTTATGGCTTCGATTCTATCGATTATTGCTGTTGTGACCTTCCTAAATCAAAAAATATTGTCTCAATTTGAGATTCCATCTCAACGAAACGTAAGGGGAATTGCCTCTATCAACGATCAAGCCGAATACGGATTTCAGTGGCAAAGAGATCTTGCTAAAGAGCTTTCAAGCAAGACCAAAAGATCTATTGCAAGTTATGGAGAAGCTCCCAGTAAACTAGATCAAGTACGTTTTGGACTTCTTGAAGGAAAATATGCTTTTGTATTTGACGATCAAAAAGAGGTTTTAGAAATTCGTTTTAATGATGCTCTTGCTGGGGAGAAACCAAAATTTATTAAAAACTATCAGGCGTTTCTCCTCGACAATAAAGATATTTTAATGCCAGAGTTGGCCTCTTTAAAAGTTTCACAAATTGAGACAAGAAATTCAGAAAAAGAACAATTTATGGAAGCTCTAGATGAATCTAATCAGGTTATTGGAAAAGTTTCGGTTGTAACGGATTTATCAGGCCGCTTTCTCTCTATGAAATTTACAAAATCTAACTAACGTCTAGGTCGTTTTTTATCAAAAGAACAAGCCAAGATTCCGATAAAGAGGGATGAACAATCCCTCTCTTGATAGTTACCATAATCAACGCAGACAGGAGCTTTCTGGTGCAAGGTCTTCTGGTCTTTTTATTGCTCCCATCTGGGATCGTATTGCAGCCTTTGTGTTAGATTTTATCTTATTAGTTTTAAGTGCAAATCTTCTATTTTCTCCTATCAAAAAAAAACTTCAGTCTGCAATTTTAAATGAGCATGATGGAGCCGTTCAAATTTATTTTCTACTCATCTTTATTGGTTTTGTTGTGCTATTTTTGGTTTATCATACATTTTGTATCTACTTTTATAGAACAACATTGGGCAAAAAAATCTTTCATCTTGAAGTTAAGTCTTTTCCACAAGACATACCCTTCACTTTTGGTAATTGCTTTGGTCGATCTGTATTTCAAATTCTTTCGATTTTATTTCTAGGATTTCCATTTTTAAAAGCCTTTTCTCATAATTTAAGAAGAGTTTTGCATGATCGGACTTCAGATACCATTGTAGTAAGTTCTAAAAAAAACGGAGCCGCTCCTCTGGCACGAGAAAAGTTTTGGGTTCGCTTTGCTTATGCGTTTTTAGCTTCTAATATAATTGTCTTTATTTTTGTACAAGTGTTCTCTTTAAAAGAAAATCTTGAAAACATAACAGAAACAATGACAGAATCAGAATATGTTTGTGAAGCCGTATCTGTTGCTAAAGAAAATTGGCCACAAAATAAAAAAGTATCAAGGCTGGATATTGCCTTAATGCTTTTCGGAGCAGGCGAAATTAATAAAGATTGTCTTGAACAAGAGGCTCAAAAATATATTTCCTTTGAAAAGGAAACAGAAAAGTCTTATTTGGCAATGGCCTTTGTTTATGACGATAAGGCAAAAATCTCAGAGACTTACCTTAAAAAAGTATGTGAAGTATTAAAAACTTCGGACTCATGCTTGCTTTCTCGAGTTATCCAAAGTTGGTCAGATAAAGATATAGAGACTGTAGATAAATTATTTAATGAAAAAAATTGGGAGGATAAAAATACAAACTTTTTAATAACATGGGCAATACGACACTATGAAAAAAGGCATGACTATAAAAAAGCCTTAAATTTGATCGAGAAAATTGCAAATAATAAGGCACTCAGTCTTTTTGTAGGAAGGTCTAAGGCTATTAGCCTTTGGAATTTAGATAGACAAGATGAGGCTGAACAACTGAGCCAACTTGCGTCGCTCGATATGGAAAAACAAAAAAGAAAAACTTTTTTGTCAGATATGTGTCGTATGGAAGTTGAAAACAATTGCCAAACTCGTGAGAACAGAGCTTGCTTTTGGCTTAAAGAGGATATGGCCTCTGAGGCTGTTATCGATACAGATACGATCCTTTCTCTTGTGAAATCTCAAAAGTGTGGAGTTATGGAGATACAAGATGTCATAACTCAGTATCGAAACAAAATCGAAGATCCGTTGGTCGATCTTTATTTGGCGGGTGTTCGCGCCAAGAGCCTTCTTAAAAACGATATAGCAAAAGAAATTTTTGAAAATGTTCTTTGGGCTTCTGATGCAAACTCCTATCTTGCATATGAATCTAGACGCTATCTCTTAGATGTTACAACGAGCAAAAAAGAAATAACAGAAATGGCAAGTTGGTGGCTCCAAGAAAAAGGATACAATCGCTATCACTTTGCTTATGGAACACAAATTTTAAAAAAGTTGGTAAACGAAAAAGTTTGGAATATTGCCTCTTTGGTTTCTCAAAGGTTAATGAAAAGTGATTTTTTATCTCGCGATATTCAAAAACAAATGGCCATAGCTTTTTATTATGATAACAAAATAAATTTAGCAAAAAGGATTGTTCATGCAATTGGTTCTGAAAAGCCAAAACGAGAGATTGCATCTGCGGATCAATATCAAACGATTTTGAAAAAAATCATGGAGACACCATGATTGTTCCTTTTTTTAGAGGGCTGCCAGGACTGCGTCGATTTGTTGCCTGGTGTTTGGTTTTTTTAAATATCTTTTTCTATTTTTCATTTGAAAAAGAGCAGGCAAAGTTTGATCAAGCTATTGGAAAGCTCTATGAAGATTCCTATTATTTACAGATTCAAGGAAAACTTTTTTCTGAAATTATTGATCAGCATCCACTGGAAACAACAAAACTTTTAAAGTCTATTTCTTATAAGGCATTAAGGGGACATCGGAATAGTCAAAAAACACTTGGCGAATTAGCT
>JBDHWX010000085.1:0-8412 GCA_039810365.1 Bdellovibrionales bacterium
CAATAGCAATTGCTTACATATATGGTCTCACAAGCTTGTATACCATAGCCATTTTGTCTGATATTAATAATTTCAGTATCATTGTTCTCTTTCCTGTCTCAGTCCTTATTCTTAAGTTTACAATTTCACCTTATTAGTATTTTCCCTCTTCTTTTGTAACATGAGTTTCAATTGAAATTGGTTCATTTGAGTTTAGCTTACTCAAGTCCAGTTCCTGAGTCTCTCTAAACCTCTTTTCCAACTCTTCTCTGATAGGGATGATGTTTCCTTCCTTCACAACCTACTTCGGAAACTGCTTTAAAAATTCATCTTTTGATGAATATTTAAGCAGTGCCCATGTTTTAAGCGTTGGCTCAATAATTATGGGCTTAGGGATTCCCGTACGCCCCTTGAGTGAGTGATCCACACCCGTCATATAATTTTCGTATCCCTCTAAAACGTCAACAGGCTGAGCACTTCCTAACGGATTCATCCTGGCTTTTCCAAAGATCACGTCTAAAACCACACGATCTTCTTTTTTTTCAAAAATTATTTTTGAATTTGGTTCGACTGCAATTTTACCATACGGGGTTTCAACGTCTAAAGTCTCTTTTGACGAAAAAAGAAAAATCCCTTTTACAAGAGAATATTGCCCTAAAGATTGTCGCACAAAAGTAGAATTAGATTTTAAAGAAATCACAACATCACCAAAGGTAAAAACTTCTTTTGTGCCTTCGGCTTTCATCACACAATAGCCGCTCTGCTCTATACAGCCGTTGGGAGTTTGAACAATTTTTGCATGAACTCTGACATCAAGAGTGAATGCCAGAATAAAAAAGAAAAATCGCGTTAATGTTTTCATATATCAATGACAGAAAGCCTATCTTGGGCCATCTTTTTAAGCTCAGGATAAGAAAAGTTTTTGATAATTGTTTCGTAAATTGATTTTGCTTCGTCATAGCGTTCTTGTTTTTGAAAAATATCGGCCATAAGCAACAAACTAAGCCCTGTCATTTCGCTATCCGGATACTGTTCCACCATAACATTGATTTCTTGAACGCACTTTTCATATTGCGATAGTTGGTAGAGAGAATTAACATAAAGAAAATAAGCCTCAAGAATATAAGACGACTCTGGATAAGAGTGAATAAACCTTTGAACCTCAACCTTAGCTTTTTCATAATTTTTATTTCGATAGTCCCTTTTAATTTCTTGAAATTCCAAATCCATACTCAATAAAGAAAGATCTCCTCTTCCTTTTCTGACAAGAGAGGCAATTCCACGAACCTGATACTTTTGTGTTGGAATGTCTTTGGGCAAAGCCATGGCTACTTTTTGCTTGTAAGAATCAAGTTCGTAGTAGGCAACTTCTGTTTTAGCTTTTTGCTCTGATAATAAACTTTTGAGATGCTCATTTTCATAAGCAACATTTTGACTTCCATCATATTCTTTTTGCGCAATAATAAAAACCGCCTGCAGAACAAACAAAATGGCAATCGTCATTGTCGCTAAAACTCGAGTACTCATCATGAGTTATATCGGTATAACTCCTATGAGAATTAACTCTTCTTAATATTATTTCTTTACATTTTTTCAGGACTTTGGACCCCAAGAATTCCTAATCCCTGGGTTAAAAGACTTTCCACACACTGTACTAATCTGAGACGTGAAAGGGTTAATTTTTCGTCTATAGCCGGATCTAAAATTTTTTGACTCTGATAAAAGCTACTAAAGGCCCGACATACGTCAAGGAGATATTGGGCTAAAAAGCTTGGCTTAAAGTTTTTGTAAGAAATCGTAAGAGCCTCTGAATAATTGAGCATCAAACGTACAAGATGTCGCTCTTGTGGGCTTGTTAAAGGAACTTCCATTTTAGCAGGGATTTCTCGACCAAATTTTCTTAAAATGCTTTTACACCGGACAATACTATATTGAACGTATGGCCCACTATCACCTTCAAAATCAAGAGCTCTATCCCAATCAAAATCCACATCCTTAATACGATCCTGAGAAAGATCGTTAAAGATGATGGCTCCAACTCCAACTTGCTCAGCCACTTTTTCTTTATTTTCTAAATCCGGATTCTTTTGTTCAATAATACTTTTGGCAAGCTCTATGGATTTATTTAAAACATCGTCCATAAAAATAACCTTGCCTCTTCTTGTGGACATTTTTCCCATATCTTTAAAGCGATACATCCCAAAAGCAATATGATGACAATTTTTTGCCCATTCGTAACCCATAAGTTCTAAAACTTTAAAGACCTGTCTAAAATGAAGGTTCTGATCAACCCCTACAACATAAATAAGATGTTGTGCGCCCATTTTATCATGACGATAAATAGCACTTGTCACATCTCGTGTGGCATAAAGAGTGGCCCCATCTGATTTTTTCAAAATACAAGGAGGCATCTCATCATCTTTAAAGAAAACAACTTGGGCTCCATCACTTTCTTCTAAAAGACTCTTTTTCTTGATGAGTTCAATGGTTTGTTCCATCTTGTCGTTGTAAAAAGATTCTCCTTGAATTAGGTCAAACTTAACGTTGAGTTGCTGATATATGCGGTTATATTCGTTAAGTGAAATTTCTAAAAATATCTTCCAGAGTTTTGTAATTTCAGGGTCACCTTCTTCAAGACGCCGAAATGTGAGAGAACCTTTTTTTTCAAGCTCTGGGTCTTCTTCGCAAGCCTTATGAAAATCAACATACAATTGAAAGAGAGCCTCAAATGGTTTTTCCTTAAAAGGGTACTGATTGGCTTTGCCACCTTCCCACTCCAAATAAGCATAGGCCAGTTTTCCAAATTGTACACCCCAGTCGCCTAAATAATTAAGACCTGTCACCTCATAGCCCTGGCTTTCTGCAAGATTTCGAACTGCCTGGCCAATCACCGTTGCTCGAAGATGGCCAATACTCATAGGTTTTGCAACATTTGGAGAAGAATAATCTATTACTACTTTTTGATGGTTAGGTTTTTGAAAACCTAATTTTTGTGGAGACTCAGATATCTTGTTAGAAAGAATTTCTTGTAAAAATTGATCTTGAAATGTGAAGTTAAGATATCCCCCCATGGCTTTGATATCTGTCACATTTTGAATTTTATTTTCTAATTTTTTTTGAAGCTCTTGTGCAATTAAAGGTGGAGCCTTTTTTAAACTCTTTGCCAACGTAAAAACAGGAAACGCAAGATGACCATGTTCGATGGTTTTCGGGGATTCAAGTAAGTCGTAGATGATTCCTTTTTCTATACCTGTTACTTCTGCAATTTTAGGGCTTAATAAATTTTTTAAAAACTCAACCATTTTTTGCCTTTATTCTGGAGTCAGAGGAATAAATACCGAGTCATCAAGTTCTGGGCTAGCGTTTTGATCTCCGACTCGATGCAGCTTTGGGAGCCTCATTTCGACAACTGACTCTAAAATATTGGCCGTATCCCCTATAAAGATAGTTTCATCATGGCCAAAAAGACCACGAAAACTCTCTTGCTCTTGGATGATCTGCCATTTCGACATTGTTTTTTTCCAAATAAAATCTTCTTTTTCTATTTGCCCGTTTTGTAAAAATTCAAAAATTTCTCGACTAGAATATGGTCCCATTGTTTGCCGAGTTGCATCTGCCTTTCTTACGATAACCCACTGCTTTTCATTAAAATTTTGCGTAAGCTTCTCGATTTCCAAGCTCCACTTTATTTCGCAATTCTTTTCTCTTGGGGCCATAGCTTTATCCCAAATGTTTTTATGAGAATCGTATTGAAGAAAAACTTGTTCCTGAAATGTTCGGTGCAGGGGTCTTCTTTGCAAGAAACGGTTTTTAAAATAGTAATATGTCATAGATATATTTTATATCCTTTAATCCCTCTATTTTTCAACTTAAAAAGGATTGATTTCGATATGAAATTGTTTTCTACTTTCCGTAAGCACTAACGAGGGGCCTCTTCTATGAAAAAACATAAAATTCTCTTAGCTTTTTTTCTCGTCTTAATTTCGTTATTCTTCCACTTTTATCTTATGAACACCCACTATAATTTTGTCTATGGCGGGAGCAAAAGTTCTGTTTGCTCCATCAACGAAACTCTTAATTGCGAATCTGTTTCTATAAGCCCCTATGCTTATATCTTAGGAATTCCTCTTGCCACTCTTGGTTTCTCTTTTCATATCATTTTTATTTTATTTTTTGCTTTTTATGCTTTCAGCGAAGATAAAAAACAAAGCTCTCTTCGTTGGATTAAAACACTTTCTGTCATTTCACTTGCCATGAGTCTTGTTATGGGAGCGATCTCCTTTTTGCTGATGAATACTTATTGCGTTTTTTGCATGTCTCTTTATGTTTTATCTGTCATTATATTTTTGCTGTTATGGTGGGAACCTCAACGCCCCCGCTTTATTCAACTCCAAGACATCAAATGGAAAAATGCAGTTATTTTATTTTTTGCAATCCCCGTCTTAGCTTTTCTCGTCGATGATATGAACACTCGCGATATAAAAAACAAAACGTCTTCTCTCGTGCGGGATGCTATAAACAACTGGGAAAATGCACCCTCTATAAGTTTTCAAAATCCTATTTTAACAGAAGGAGCAGAAAAAAGTTCTTTTACAATTGTGGAGTTTGCTGATTTTCAATGTATTCATTGCCGAGATTCTGTCGACACACTTCATTCTTTTGTACGCTCTCGGCCACTTGTTCAAATGCAATTCTATTCTTTTCCACTAGATGGTTCGTGTAATCCCAAAGCTCCACCTGCTCGCGCAGGTGCAGGCAAATCTTGTTTGCTAGCAAGAGCTGTTTATTGTTCACAAAAGCAAGGACGCGGCTGGCAGGCTCACAAATGGATTTTTGATCGTTTTGGATCTGAAGAAAACTCTCAGTTTGAAAATATGACTCGTGACCTTAAGCTCGATGATAAAGTTTTTCGCGAGTGTATCGTGAGCGATGAAGCTTTTCGTTTTATTGAAGAAAACACCAGACAAGCTGTTGAGGCTAAAATAGATAGCACTCCTTCTATTTTTGTAAACGGAAAAAAATTAGATTATGGAAATCAAATTTTTGTACTTGATGCACTTTATAAAAAGTTACATTCCAATTAAGTGAAATATCATATTGATTAAATCTGTAATGATAACATTCATGGGCTTACTCATCGAAAGAACTGCCTCACGTGTCATACCAAAGAGGATGATGCATCCAACGCTCATGATAAAGGCCTTTAAAACCCAAACTGTAGATTTTAAGTCATTAACACGAATGTCATTTTCAATTCTTTCAATTTTTTTTAGCGAGTCTGTGAGCTCATGAAAATGACGAATGACCATTGTGTAAAGTTCGTGCTTTTGCGAACGAGTAATCGTACGAGTTTGGCAAAATTTGATCTTAGATTCTATAGCTCTGATCAATTCTTCACAATGGCTTAAAAATCTTTCTGCTCTTCGTTTGAATACTGGTAGTTTTTGATCTGTCGTCGAATAAAGACTGATTTCTGCAATCGCAACGTCATATCTTCCTTCGACAACAAGACTTAAAATAGTGTGGCGAAAACCATCCAAGCGACCCGTTATGCTTTCGGAAAGGCGTATTTCAAGCTCTTCCTGATTATGAATAGATCCTATCGATTCGCTTGCTAGACTTTCATCAAGATGATTTTCTAATTTTTCTGCTGTCGACATGGATTTTTTATCGGCTGGACTAGACAAAAATATGAGGCTCTTGCAATGTTTTTCTCGACTTTGGGATTATTTATGTATCAAAATGATAATAGGGATGGAGGGGTTCATGGATTTAGATGATCTCAACATACAAGATGATTTTGTTAGCGTACCGTTGTTGTCGCCTGAAAAGCCATTAAAGGCTGCTGCAGCTTTTTCAACTTCAACAGAATCACAAAAACTAGATTTTAAAATAGAATCGTTTCCAACTCCCAATCAAGTACCTTTACCACAAGCTCCTACAGATTCTGGTGCACTCAAATCACGTACTGTACAGACTCTTCTTACTCAAAATCAAGATTTAACGGCCAGGCTTACAGTTTCACTTAAAAGAAATATCGAGCTTGAACAAAAAATTGAAGGCCAAGAAGATCTTTACCAAAGACTTTCGACTCAATATGATCTGATGAAAGATCAACTCTCTCTAGCGCAAGAAAAAACAAAGCAGATTACATTTGAAAATGAAAAACTCATGAACCAAAATGGAGTTCATGAAACACGTTTTGCCGAACTCTATACAGCCTATCAAGATAAAATCGGTCATATTCAGAATTTGAGTTATCGTCTCCATCGTTATATTCAATATAGAGAGAGAATTAAAAAAATTGTACGTCCTTTTATTGCCGGCTTAAAAAATCAGATTTTCTCTACTCAAAATAATTTTATTGAACTCAACGATAAGGCCATCAAGCAAGATGAAACGATTCAAAAACTTAAACAAAATTTAAATGAATCTTTGGATCATATTCAAACCATCACCCGAAAGTTTGAAAAAGATCAGACCGACCTCGTACAGTATCACGAAGACCGCTTTCAAAAACTCTCTACTGAACTTTTAGCTCTTAAGGGATACTCAGAAAACCTTGAAAAAAATAATTTAGAAAACAAGAAATCTTTAGAGCAGTATCGAGAAAATGAGGTTTCACTGCAAAATAAGTCTATCTTTTTTGAGAGAAAATACACAGATCTCAAAAATGAATTTGATCAAATTTCTAAGGAGTTCATCGAACAAAAAACTCGCGATAATCAACGACTCACAACTTTAGAAATTCAGGTTAAAGAAACATCTTCTCAACTTGTGTCAACTCTTGAGGCAAAGGGAACACTTGAAATTGAAAATCGTGCTATTCATGATCAATATCAAAGTTTGCAAATTTTATTTCAAGATATTTCAAGCAAGCTAGAAGAAACAAAAAAGATGTCTCAAGCTCAAGATCAAATTAACAAAGAACTTTCGCAATCCCTCGTTGAACAAAGAAGAAAAAACGAGTTTTTAGAAAAAAAGCTTCTTGAAACAGAAGATGATTTTAAGCGAAAGCTGCAGTCTCTTCAGACAAGATTTCAAAAAAATGAACAATCAAATCCATCTGTTCAGCAAATCACACAGCCTGATCAAAAGGATCTTATTTTTAAAATTCAAAATCTTCTTTCTGAAATCCAAACCGGACACCCTAAAGAACCTCTTGATTTTAAAGAGTCTCTGCCTAAAACAACGCATCCCCCTGAGCGACTTATTTCCGAGTCTGGTGAAATCGACTAAGGGCTTATCGTCCCAAAAAGCGGCTGGCACCTTTTGAGACAAGGTTTTAAATTTTGAGTGATCTCAAGACCTTTGGCTATGATCTCACATTAAGACTCATCTTTTCCAATACATAGACCGATATGAATGTGCAGGGGTTTATACCTCGTAATGAATAACATTGTTTTACAAGAATGGCGGTATGTATGTGGTACGTTTCTCGTAAAAACAAAATATATGAGTATGCAACTATGAGTTTAAAGAAATTAACATCTGTGTTAGCAACACTTTTCCTTGTTATTGGCTTATCTGCAAACGCAGCCAATACCATGCCGTCAAACTTTACCTATCAGGGACGCCTAATGAATGCAGCTGGAACAGCTGCCTTAACCGGAAGCCTGACTCTTTATCTTGAAATTTATAACCCTGCAAAGTCTTGTCTGCTTTATTCTGAACATCAAGCTATCACAACAAGTGATGGTATTTTTTCTATTCAAATTGGTAGTGGAACAAGAACTGCCAGCACTCCTCCTTATACTGATGACCCAGGTAATAACTTTGTTCAAATTTTTAAAAATACAGATCCTTTTTGTGGAGGTAGCTGGGTTCCTGCAACCGCTGATGGTCGTGTTTTGGTTGTTCACGTCTATGATGGCACAACTACCACAACACTTGCTGATCAACAATTAACTCCTGTGCCTCAAGCTCTTGTTGCTGACACTCTTGCAGGGGTTAGTATCAATGGCTTTGTGCAATCTTGGACAACGGCCACAAGACCAGATTATCACGTAGCTAACATTACTATTGGTTGGAACCACGATCTTAAAAAACTAGAAATGTGGAATGGAGCAGCTTGGGTTCCACAAACTCCTAAGTTTTCTGCCAGTGCCTCTGGTGATGCCACTACTGATAAGTACGTTATGAAGTGGAATGCCGCAAGTAAGGAGTGGGAGCCAGCAGATATTGCGACTCTTTTACCCAACCTTGGTGGTGATGTTACTGGTGCTCCAAGTGCCAATACTATTTCGAGCCTGCAAGGACGCGCTTTAGATCTCTCCACTGCTCCAAACCCAGGACAAGTTTTAAAATGGGATGGAACCAAATGGGTTGCTGCCAATGAATCTGCTGTCATTATTGGCGGAAGTGGAACCAATAATGTCTTATCTAAATTTGATGGAACTGGTGGCTTAAAAGATTCTCGTGTTTCTGATGACG
>JBDHWX010000086.1:0-8406 GCA_039810365.1 Bdellovibrionales bacterium
ACAATGTCAAACTCGAAGAGTTCATGCATCCTATTCACACCATTCATCAAAATACTTCCATTGCTCTTTCTCTTGATGAGTTTATTAAGAGACGTGAGCATATGTTTTTAGCTATTGACGATTACGGAAGCACCATGGGTATTGTCACAATGGAAGACGCCATTGAAACATTACTCGGAGTTGAGATCATGGATGAGACAGATGATATCGAAGATATGCGAAAACTTGCTCTCGAACGCTGGGAAAAGAGAAAAGCAGAACTCCAAAAACATCATCAAAATCTTTCAAAAAAAAACGTTTCCTGAAACATGAAACCGATTCTCATCTATATCACAGTATCCAATAAGGACGAAGCTACCCACCTTTCTAAAATACTCCTTCAAAAAAAACTTATTGCTTGCAGTAACATTTTAGAAAACATGACATCACTTTACGTCTGGCAAAATGAAACCTCAATATCTTCTGAATGCGTTTTATTACTTAAAACATTTCAAAAAAAATATAAAGAAATTGAAACTCTTATTCTCAAAGAACATTCCTACGAAATTCCATGTCTCATGACCATTTCGCCCGAACATATAAATTCTCGTTATTTAAACTGGATGAAAACTCAAATAGAGGGCTAGTATCTCATTTTGAGACAAGCCCAACGTTTTATCTTTAGACAAAAGTCTCGGCCTTTTTAAAGATCATTCATTTTATGTTAAAATAAAGACTGTAACAAAACTATTAAGAGACGGAACGTTTTATGGCAAAAAACTTTGAGTATTTTGATTTTGTTCCTCGAAAACAATTTGAAATTGGAGCAAATGAACTTCTTTCGAAGATTTGCAAAAAGTTTCCCGATAGCTTTTCTTGTGAAGCGCGCTGTACCTTTTTTGCAAATAAATTCTTTTTTCAAATCTTATTTCGTGATGGTGAAAATACTATTTCATCACAAACCATCCTAGACCCCAAAAAAGATCAAACGAATAAACGCGACTGGCAAATAAAAGCTATCGAAAAAATGGTTCTACATATTCAAAAACAGATTGAATCTCTCAACTCCCCTGAATATAAAAATAAAAAAGCAGCCTCTTAAAAAAATAATTTGTTTATAAAATAACCTTGTTTGAGGCCCTCACAGTCTCATCAAGTTCAGACCAAAGAACATATCTTAACAGCGCCTTATTACACTAAAAAAACCCAGACTCTTGCTTAATTCAGACTATGTAAAAACATCATAAAAGCTTTGTTTATTTTTAGTTTTAAACACATTTAGTTTTTTAAAATCATGCAGCAAGCTCTTGTAGTAGAGTCAAAGAACAAGCTCAAAAGGAGATGATTTATGGGTAACGTCATTTCACAAGAATCAATTTTAAGTGATCCAAAATTTAACTTTAAAGGATTCATACCTCGGCAAGAACTCCGCAACAAAGCAAGCTCCATCGTCAGCTATCTTTGTGAAAAAATGCCTTCTGACGCTAATCTCATTGCAGAGGTAAAAAAGGAACTAGATCATTTTTATTTTAAAATTGAGGTCAATGGTACAGATGCACAGTTTTATGCCGATAGCACTATTGATCTCAAGTCTGAAGATAGCAAGGATCGGAAATTACTTATAAGAGGAATGGATAATGTTTTTCGCTCTATGCGATTACAGCTTAAAAACTGGATCAACAAAAGATCTATTTAAGAAGGTCATTTTTCTGCAACGATATAGGCAATCCAAGCATCACACTCGTCGCCTTTTTCTGTTTGCGAAAATTTTCCATCTCCTCCACCACGAGTGTCTGTTCCTTCCCAATAAACGACTGTTTTTTTAAATCCTACCTCTGTCATGACCTCTCGGATTTCAGGAATGGTCCACATCCGCCAATCATATGAAAAGACTTTTTCGATTTTGGATTTTCCTTTTGGTTTAAAATGAATATAAAATTTTGCCCCATTTGTAATGGGATTAAAATTGATCTGATCCCAGAAGTAAGAGAAATCCTTATGTTCTGTCTCTTCTTCAATGGCCGACTGACACTGCCCACCGCCAAAACAATCTACAATCAATACTCCGTCTGATTTTAGAGTCTTGTAACAATTTTGAAAGTATTCTTTAAGAACCTCTCGTTTTTTAAAAAGATAATAGGAAAAGTTAAGTGCCACAATGATATCGGCCGTTGGAAGGCCCTTGGCTAAAACATTTTTATTTAAAATCTGTAGCCGCTTTTGCTCTTCTGGTTGAAGCTTTGAAAAATAATTTTTTAATCCGTAATCCAATGGCTCCTGGCTTAAATCTATTCCAATGGCAGTATGATTTTTATCTCGACTCACCCATTCACACGATATTGCAAACGTTCCACAAAAATCTTCTCTCAAAGAATTAGGCTTTCTTTTCTTTAAGTCTTTGTAAGCCTGAATAAAAAAATCAACATCTCCTTCTGGATTTTGAACTGATCGA
The DNA here is from genome assembly GCA_039810365.1 of Bdellovibrionales bacterium. GTDB lineage: Bacteria > Bdellovibrionota > Bdellovibrionia > Bdellovibrionales > JAEYZS01 > JAEYZS01. The sequence goes on from JBDHWX010000086.1 coordinate 2,432, forward strand.
AAGTAATAATCGTACTTGTCAAATCCTATAGGTACTTCTGATTTTTTTTTCATAATTTATAATGTTAAGGAACGTCGTTTAAGACTTCTTCAACAACCGCTTTTATCTCGTGATAACTAGGTACAGAAACATCCTCAAGATTTGGATGCAATCCAATACCTGGGAGATTTTTTCCTGCAATCACACGTGGTCGTGCATATAACTCATAAAAAAGTTCTTGGCTCGTTCTATAAGCTAAGTGCTCACCAAAATTCGTAACCTCTGTGTCTTCATTGATAAAAATAACACGTTTTGTTTTGGCAATAGAATTTTTGATCGTCTGCCAATCGTAAGGATATATGGAGCGCAAATCTATTAGCTCAATAGATTTACCACTTTGTGCAAATTCTTTTAAAACTTCCTCACACAAAAGAACCATACGACCATAAGTGACAATGGTAAGATCGCCTCCCTCATGAACAATCTTAGCTTTTCCAATTGGAACCCGATAATCTTGAACTTTGGGCCACTTTGGCTTCCATTGAGAACGATCTCCAAGAGGTGCATCAATCATCGCTTTTAATTCTGATTCACTTTCAGGTTCACCTGGAATCAACTCATTACCTTTAACCCTCATAAGGGCCTTAGGTTTTAAGAACATAACTGGATTTGGATCCTCAATGGCAGATAACAATAACCCATAAGCATCTAGCGGTGTTGATGGCATAACCACCTTCCAACCCACAAGACGAGAAGCCCACGCATCAAAGCTATGGCTGTGGTAAATAGAACCACGAATTCCTGCTCCCGTTGGAGTCATCAAAACAAGCGGCAAGTTATATTGACCATGAGAGGCCCAATGCATATTTCCAACGAGCTTGAGTAAATCAATTGTATTAAAAATATAGTCTGCAAACTGAATTTCAGCTACACAGCGTTCACCTGTAATGGCAATACCTGTTGCCATTCCCACAATTCCTCTTTCATCAAGAGGAGTATTCCAAGCTGTTTTAAGACCCTGTGTCGCCGTAAAAACACCACCCAATGGTGCTCCAACATCTTGTCCAAAAATATCTTTTACATTTAAGTTTTCTTCTGCGTAATGAAGGGCCATGCGAATGGCCTGAGCCATATTTGCCATTAGAAGTTTCTCCAGTCTGCGTTTTCATTATTTGCATAGATATGATTCCAAACCGTCTCAGGTTTCGGACCAGGTTCTTGTCGAACTTTTTCAAGATCACGCTTTGATTCTTCATCGTAATCAACACGGATTTTTTTAGCTTCAGCTTCTGTTAAATATCCTGCCTTAAATAATTTTTGTTCAAATAACTTAAGAGGATCCTCTTCTTCACTAACAAAATTAGCTCCCGATGCTGAAGAGTGACCATAAAGCCTCGAAACTCTTATCTCAAGCAAAGAAGGCTTGCGTTCTTTACGAACATATTCCATTTCTTCTTTAAGACGGATATAACTTTCTTCGGGATCGTTTCCATTAATCGTAGCTGAACGGATTCCAAAAGCCTTACCACGATCAGAAATTTTTTCTTCTCCATGTTGAGAATCGTAATTCGTAGAAATCCCCCATTTATTATTTTGAACCGTAATAAGAATTGGCAATTCCTTATTAGGACGAGACGCCCAAACTAAGCAAGATGCAAAATCCCCCTCTGCCGTTCCTGCATCACCACCCGAAACAATTGTAATACCTGACTTACTTTCACGACGCTGCACCCAGGCCGAACCAATGGCCTGAGTATATTGGACCTCAATGGGTGAAGTAATTGGGGCAAGATTCCATTTGGGATAACAGTAATGATTTGAAAAATTTCTTCCACCAGTTGAGACATCTGTTGCTCGATTCATAATCAGTCGTATGCCTTCGATCATATCCATGCCCATAGCAATCAAGGTTGGAGTTGCCCGATAGTGTAAGTGAAGCCAATCGTAATCAATACCTTGGCCTTTATTGATTAAAAGCCCGAGTGGAACACCAAAAGCCTCTTCTCCTGGACCACCAAGCCAAAAGAAAGCCTCCCCCATTTTGTAGATACGAATGAGGCGCTCTTCTAAAACTCGCGTTTTCACCATAAGGTCATGTATTTTAAGAAGTAATTCCTTGGGAAGTTGAAAATACTGATCTTTGCCTATAACTTTTTTAGACATAAATTCCTCTACTATTTTTGTATCTGATAGTTATTCAATATTCGAGGCTTGTGTTCAACTAAAATCTTTGAATATTACGCCTATCTTCAATAAGTTAAGCGCGTTGAAGCCTCTTAGCTTAAGGGCCTTTGAAGCCGTGCTCCAAAAGCCTTGTAAACATAAGTTATTATATTAATTAGTCTTTGCGTCTTCAGTCTTCTTTTGTGCCATGATATTGCCTGGTTCGTTAGCCGCAACCATATCAGAAAGAATGTTCACAGCCTCTTTAATATCAGGGCGCTTTAAGTAATCTTCTAGCTTTTTCTTAGGATCATTTGCTCTCTTAGCCTTTTTCTTCTTTTCTTTTTCCTCATTTTTTTCTTTATCATTGAGGATTTCAGCTAAAGTAATGACCTTTCCTTTTTTAATATTCTTTTCTAGCTCATCTTTAATTTTTTTAAACTCTGCATCTTTTGCAACACGAGCTTCAGACTTTTCCTTAAGCACTTGGATTGTCTTAGAATCAACTTTTCTCCAGGCACCCTCTCCACTTTCAACATAAGCATCTTCTGATAAAAAGGGAGGAATTGTTTTTGGTGTCAAAGAATAATCCAAACTTTTTTCTCCAATTTCGTCCAGAGCAAACGGGCTTGGTAATACAATATCTCCAGGAACCCCTCTCCACTGAGTGGTTTCACCACCCGGAACAAAAAACATACCAACAGTGACCTTATAAGCGCCCAAATTCTTAGGAAGAGGGAGAACCGTTTGGACACTTCCTTTTCCAAAAGTGTGGTCTCCTCCAACTATGACGGCCCTCTTATAATCTTGGAGTGCTCCTGATAAAATTTCACTTGCCGATGCACTTAATCGGCTTGTAAGCACAATCAATGGTCCCGCATAGTTCACATCAGGATCTGTATCGGCAAGGACTTCTCCATCTGTTGATTTTGCACCCATTGTTTTAACAACGTTTCCAGTTTTAAAGAAGAGCCCTGTTAACTTCACAGCATCTTCTAAGCTTCCTCCACCATTTTGGGAAAGATCTAAAACCAGTCCATCAATTTTTTCTTTTTGTGCTTCTTTTAGCAATTTTCTAACATCACGGTAACAAGATCTTCCGCCTGAATTTCGAGAGTCAAAGTAAAAAGATGGGAGGTTGAGAATTCCTAATTTTTTCTTCTTTCCATTAATTTCTTTTGTCACATAGCTAATTTGTGCAGCCTCATCTTGAAGATCAATCTTAGAACGAGTGAGTGTCACCTTAAGAGTCTTCATTCCTGAAGATGTTTTTCTCATTAAATTCAATGTAACTTTTGAACCCGACTTTCCTCGAATAAGCTTTACGACGTCTTTAAGTGGCATATCAATGACGGGTTCAAGTTTTCCATCTGTACCTTGCCCAACCGAAATAATTTTATCTTGGCTCTCAATTTCTCCAGACTTAGAGGCCGCTCCTCCTGGAATCAATTGTTCAACAACTGTGTATCCATCTTGAGAAGAAAGTGTTGCGCCAATTCCTTCAAGGGAAAGATTCATATGAATATTAAAATCTTCTAGATCATCTGCTGACATGTAGTTCGAGTGAGGATCTAATGAGCGAGCAAAAGCATCTAAAAAAACCGAGTAATTATCTTGCTCGGGAGTTTCCTTAACTTTTTTAACGTTGCGATCGTAGCGACGAACAACCCACCCTTTTGCTTCGTCTTCTTTCATATCACCTGTCATAAGGCTTGCAACCTGAAACTGAATATATCGTTTTTGAAAATCTTCAGAGGCCGTTTTATCTTTTGGAAATTCTCTTTTTTGAGAGTCCATCTGTAAGGTGAGCTTCATGTCCAGTTTAAATGTTTTATCAAGATAGCTTTTTGCAAAATCATTGCTCTGAGTAACTCTTTGAAGATAAAGATCTTGAACCTTTGCCATGGCAGAGCAATCTTGCTTGGTCAGCCATTTTTCCATGTCCTTCATATCCGACTTTATTGTTTTAATATCGTCAGCCAAAAAATAAGTCTTCATGGGATCCATTGATTTAATGAACTGATCTATCGTACGATCCTCAAGTTCCTTTGTAAAAGAATTATAAATCATATGCTGTCTGAGCATAGCTCCCATAATAAGATAAATATAACGACACGAAAGATCGCTTTTAGAAATCCGAGTTACAGCGGGGCTAAGTGGTGTCTTAATAAGCCCCTTGCTGGGGTTACGTGATTGATCCTTTTCAGGATTTAATCTCTCTTCGTGTGTCTTGGTTGCCTGAGCCGTTTTTTCATTTGCAAAAGCTATTGTCTGAAGCCCAGAAGTCATAAAGACAACAACAGAAAAAAGTTTTAATAACAGCATTTTTTCTCCCTAGTTCATTCCAATAATCATCGAACCATCATAGCATTATGATGTTATTTTCTCATAGTGTTAATAAAATTTTAAAAAGTCAGTCTTTAGACTTTTCGATATGACGTTACTTTTGTCTAGATCCGTATGCGCGAAAATATTATGTTAAAATTATTTGTTTGAAAATAACGACAACTGTGCTTGAAGTTTAAGCGGGGTTTTTTCTGTACGATCTAAAAAAACTTCTTCTTTTATAAAATCTTTCTCATTTGCATGAATCACAAAAAATGAGTTTTCTGAGTATTTCTTTTTCAAAATAAGCATGGCATTTAAAATCATCTTTAAATTTTTAGGATCATCGTCACTCATCCCAAATCGATGATGTGGACTCTCACCATATTCCTGCATTGCCTTTTCAACCGAAGCAATAATAGCATAAAGTTTAAGCTCTGCCACATCCATCTCTCTCCCCTGAGAAAGGGCCTCTCTTGTTGAAGGATAATTTACAGGATAAACACTGAGGTAATTGGGTTCCTTTGGCAAATAGCCATCTTTAACAAAAATCTGAATACCCTCTTTAATTGTCTCAGGAGCGTGCCCTCTTGCTGTAATTAAAGAAACAGGTCTTTGATTAAAAGAGGCATGATAAAAACATGACCATGACGGCCCCTTCCATTCAAAGTCTGCCTTTGAAACTGCAATTCGGAGGTCTTCTAAAAATGGTTGGAATTTAAATTTTTCATTTCCATCACGAAATCGCCGAAATGATCCGGTCTGATCGTTGTATTCAAGAAAATAATCCTTATATGGACCAACTTTCCCAATATCGGCAAAAACTTGTGAAAACTCTCCAGAACTCACCGCTATTTCTTGACCTGTTTTTTTATGAAAAAGATAGACCGGTGTTGAAAGAAAAAAAACATTGTCGTCTAAATCAAAAAAATAAAAGCTTCGGCCACCTTTTTCAAAGTTACGATCCGGCTGGTGACTGCGGCGTATGGCTAATTCAAGTTGAGAATGACTAAAATGTGAATTTTTTTTTGAGTCATTAGTGTTCATTTCTGTGCGTCATAGTCTCAGAATCATTGAACTTTTTCAAGTTTTACTCAAAAAAAATACACATTTCTTAAAATAATGGAATTACTTAGCTTTTTTAAGTTTTGTCTTCGGCTTAGACTTCACAATACGAACGTCACCAAGATTGGCACGCTCTTTGGCCTTAGAAAAAGCCTTCTTTTTACCCGAAGAAGCTTTGCTCTCTAAAAGGGCAATGGCTTCTTCCAACGTCAATGCTTCAGGCTTGACCCCTTCGGGAACAGAGACATTTTTTTTACCCCACTGAACATAGGGGCCATATTTACCATTTAAAACTCGCACAGGCTGCTTATCTTCGGGATGCTTACCAATATCTTTAAGAACTTGTGCCGCCGCACGAGCCCCCCTGCCCTTTTTAGGCTGAGCCAACAACTCTAATGCACGTTTAAGATCAACAGAAAAAAAATCTTCTGTTTTTGGAATGG
>JBDHWX010000087.1:0-8244 GCA_039810365.1 Bdellovibrionales bacterium
CCAATTAGATGAAAAAATAAGTACTCTTCAAAAAGAGTCACAGACACTCGAAAAGAAATCAGAGGCTCTTAAGCCGGAGCTAGAAAATATAGAAAAGCTTAATGCAGAGAAAAATAAAATCTCAGCAGAGGTTGGAGCAATCAAGAATCTTTCTTTAAGGCGCTATACCTATATTAAGATATTGGATTCTCTTCAGTCTCTTATTCCAGAAAAGGTATGGTTGACAAAAATGTCTCTCAAAGATCGCGGAGTCGCCATTGAGGGAAGAGCTAGCGATGATACGGTGATTTCAAAGTTTATGCAAAATCTTGAGGAAAGTGCTTATTTTCAAAATGTAACATGGGAAAGCTCAAGAGAAGTTTCGGAGCCGCAAGGTGTGGTCAAACAGTTTAATATACAGTTTGGTCTGGAGAACTTGAAATGAAAGAAAAATTAGAAAATATGCCAATATTTGTATTTCTTCTGTTGGGAATTGTATTGGCGGCATATATCTACAGTGGAAACTTATCCGATTTAGAAAAAAAACAAACACAAATTTCTCAGATGGGTTCACAAAATAAAGAAAAGCAGGCTGGGGTAACAAAAGCAGAAAATTCAAAATTAGAAATCCCCAATATTAAGATGGAGATAGATAATTTAAGTCAATCATTGAGCCGTGCTTCAGATCTCATTCCATCATCCATTGGTTTTAGAGAGATATTAGAAAGTGTTTCGAGTGAGGCGAAGACGGCAGGGGTACGTCTTGTCGAAACAAAGCCTGGCGAAGTTCAGCCCCAAACATATTTTGATGCTCTTCCTTTGAATGTTCAATTTGAAGGGTCCTATTCTCAGCTTGCTTATTACATGTATCTCTTGTCTAAGAAGAAAATTATTTTTGAACCACAAAACATGCAAATAACGGTTAAGGATATAACCGATGGGCATACAAATTTAAGTATGCAGGGAGTGCTCCTGGCGTATAAGTATAAGGAGACAAAGTGAGTCAGATGTTCTTTATTTTAACATTTCTGTTTTTGATACAGGTACATTCTCAGACTTCCTCTCAGGTAACTCCTCCAGCAGATTCTCAAATTGCACCACAGGAATCAGATGATTTTTTTGTGCCTCCAGAAAATGAAACGGCAGCAGATGCGGTAAGCAAGGGACCATCAGAAAATAATTCCGATAGTCAGGTGCAAGCAAAAATGGGGGATCCTCTTCTAGAGGGATTCTTTGAGGATTTGCAATATGATCCTGCTGACAAAAGGGATCCATTTCTTCCTTATTTTGCAACGGCAAAGACGAGGCTTACAATGGAGCAAACAGGCCCACAAGAGCCCCTACAAAAATTTGCACTTGGAGAACTCAAGGTGATCGGGATTATTTGGGATGTTGGGCGTCCTAAGGCACTGGTGAGTGATCCTGGGGGTAAAAGTTATATCATCACAGAAAATTCCAAAGTTGGAAAAGAATTTGGTTATGTCGCAGCTATTCGAGAGGGAGAGGTTATTGTGGTTGAGCCCATTATGGATGCTGAAGGGAAAAAGGGATACCAAACAAAGGTTTTAAAGTTGACAAAGTAAAAGGTAAGAGAGGGTTTATGAAAAAAATTATTTCGTTCATTCTTATTTGTGGTCTCTCAATAACATTAGTAAGTTGTGCAACGACGTCAGAAAGTGAAGATGCTAGCGATAACAGTGCGGAAGTTTCTCAAGAGGTACAAAAATTAGATGATGGCAATCAAGATGTTGCACAACAAGATGACAGTGGTCTCGATGATACGGGAGATGATGTTGCTCAAAACGGTCAAGATCAAACTGCGGACTCTGCTGATACCGCATCATCAGACGATCTTTCTTTAGATGATACAAAGTCTGCACAGAGGACCGAGGGAGAGGCTTTTGCAGACGAAGAGAATTTGGATAAAACAATGGATCAGGCAGATCAGAGTGTTCAGTCAGCACAAGAGCCTGTTCCTGAGCCAGATGCTTCTGCCGATATGAGTGGTGGTCCGGTAACCATTACGGGACTTGATTACAAGGCTAATGAAAATGGTGGGACAATTGTTATTCAAACAAGTGGTCCTGCTGAATATACAACAGAAGGAAATACAGGGGCTAATCAGTTTATTATTGATATTCACAATGCCACTTTACCAAAAAAGTTTTCACGCCCCTACAATACAAAAGAGTTTTCTGGTGTTGTTGGGCTTATCAATGCCCATAAAAAACCAGGATCATCAGATGTACGGGTTGTTGTACAATTAAAGAAGGCCTCCGCTGTTTCTGTTGTTCAAGATGGAAATTCTTTGGTTTTGGTTCCTGGTGGTTCTGCAATTCCTCAAGCAGAGGAGTCACAAGTTGCAGAAAATAACGACGAGGGCTCTCAGTCGTCAGAGGTTGCAGAAAACTCTCAAGAGTCTACAGAGCCGCAGGGAAGCGGCCAAGCTTTGAACTCAAAAACCCTTGATGAGTTCTTAATGGGGAATACAAAATTTTACGGAAAAAAAATTTCTGTAGAAATTCTAAATGGTGAATTGCGAGATGTGATTAATTTTATATCAGAAGAAAGTGGTGCAAATCTTGTTTTATCAGATGACGTTACAGGAAAAATTTCTGTAAAGTTGAGGCAAATACCGTGGGACCAGGCTCTTGTTGTTATTATGCAATCCAAACAGCTGGGGTATATTCGTCAGGGGAATATTTTAAGAATTGCCCCTCTTACTGCAATTCGTGCAGAAACAGATTCGGCAAAATCTCTTCTTGAATCACAAAAGTTACTTGAACCCATTAAAGTTAAAGTTATTCCCATATCTTATTCTAAGGCAAAAGATCTCGAACCACAGTTACAGGGTTTTTTAAGTACTCGTGGTTCTGCAAAGGCTGATGAAAGAACCAATAGTATTGTTGTCAAAGATATTGCAGAAAACATTACCCGTATGAGTAAGCTTGTTCAGAGACTCGATACGCAAACGCCTCAGGTTTATATCGAAGGAAAGGTTGTTGAAAACAAAGTGGGTAATCTTCAAAATTTTGGTATTCAATGGGATTCCTCTGCATCAGAAGCACAGGCTGCTTATAATTTGGCAACGAAAGTTGCAAATTTAAGTGGTTCTCTTGGTTTAACTGCAAAACTCAGAATGATGGAGTCAGATGAGCAGGTTAAGATTTTATCGTCGCCTCGCATTTTAACACTCAATAACCAAGAAGCTACAATTGAGCAAGCAACACAGTTTCCCACTTATACAACAACTATTGATCCCACGACAAAACTCAGTACAAAGTCGGTTAGTTATCAAACAGTTCGTTTGAGTCTTAAAGTGACTCCGCAGATCACAGCAGAGGGTGGTGTTATTTTAAAGACAGAAATTTTAAGAGAATTTGCGGGTCCTGTTGATCCTAACGCTGTAGACACGGGGGCGAGGTCTCTCAACTCCAGAAGTGCAAAGAGTACGGTTCTTGTACAAAATGGTCAGACTGCAGTTCTTGGGGGAATTTATTCAACGGATAATACAATGAGTAATGCGGGGATTCCTCTTTTAAGGAGAATTCCAATACTGGGCTGGTTATTTGGAAACGATCAAAAAACTTATGATAAAAACGAATTAATTATCTTTTTAACACCAAGGGTGATTAATAAAGACAAGGCATTTCAACTCAGTGGATCTGATCCCGAGGGAGAAACCCTTTAGAAATTAAGAAAGTCATTTTCATTTAAAAATTTTCGAAAATGGCTTTGTTTTGTATTTGCGTCCTAGATTTGGCCCTGCTAACTTCTCGTGCATGGATCTTTTTGACTCTGTTGAACAAGACGATTTTAAACCATTGGCTGAAAGATTAAGACCAAAAGCTCTTCAAGATCTTGTTGGGCAAGATTTTGTTTTAAATCAGAATCCTTGGTTAAAGGAGAGTCTAGCAGATGATAATATATCGAGCCTTATTCTTTGGGGGCCTCCTGGGACGGGGAAGACAACATTTGCAAGAATTATTGCGAATAGTACTAAGAAACAATTTGTCGCACTTCATGCCATTGCAACAGGTGCCAAAGAGATTCGTGATGTTTGTGAATCGGCCCGACAAAAGAAAAGGATGTATCAACAGGGAACGATTCTGTTTATTGATGAAATTCATAGGCTAAATCGTGCCCAGCAAGACGTCTTTTTACCTTATGTTGAGAATGGTGATATTGTTTTAATTGGGGCTACAACAGAAAATCCAAGTTTCGAAATCAACTCTGCGTTGTTAAGTCGTTGTCGAGTTTTAACGCTTATCCGTCATACGGATGAGTCTTTATTGCAGATTTTGAATCGAGCTTTAAATACTTTTGGGCAAAGCTCGCAAGAGTTGTTTCATGACGAGGCTAGAAAGTGGTTCCTTGCCATTGCAGATGGTGATGCGAGAAAACTTTTAAACCGTCTTGAAGAAGTGCTGCGTGTTTATCATGCGGCACCAAAAGATTTTCCATTATCACAAGAGCGGCTCTCTCAAATTCTAGGTTCACAGAATATTTATCATGATAAAGCGGGAGAGCTTCACTATAATACGATTTCTGCTTTTATTAAAAGTATTCGTGGATCTGATCCGGATGCCGGCCTTTATTATTTAGCAAGACTATTAGAGGGGGGCGAAGATCCAAGATTTATTGCAAGAAGACTTTTGATTTTAGCCTCAGAAGATATTGGTAATGCAGATCCCAGAGCGCTTCAGGTGGCCCTTTCGGGTTTTCAGGCAGTAGACGTTATTGGGTTGCCAGAATGTGCGATTCATCTTGGTCAGGTTGTTGTTTATTTATCTTGTGCTCCAAAATCTAATGCTTCTTATATGGGGATTAAAAAAGCACAAGAAGAAGTCAGACAATCTGGGTTATTAGATATTCCCAAACATATTTGTAACGCACCCACGACATTTATGAAGGATCAGGGGTATGCAAATGGATACAGTTATTCTCATGATGGGGAGCGGGGTTGGCAAGAGCAATCCTATATGCCAGAAAAAATAAAAAATAAAAAATTCTACAAGTCTAAGTTTATTGGTTATGAAAAAAAGATGGAAGAATTTCTTCAGTGGATGAAAAATCAAAAATAATCAAATCATAAATTTTTATTTTTAAAGCGGCGGGCGCTCGGCAACAACACAAAGGCAGTCAGTTGGCCCATTGGCTTGGTATTGGTGCTTTGTATTGGAGGGGATATCAATGCGATCTCCGGCTCTTAAAAGGAGTTGATTTCCAGAAACATTGACTAAAAGTTCTCCATCGACAACAACACGAATTTCATCAAAGGGGTGACGGTGTTCAGTGATTTTGGATTTTGCTGGCAAGACCTCATTTGTGGGCTCGAGACCTTCATTTACAAAAATCATCTTGATTTGTTCTATTGTGGGAAGGATTGGGGCCTGCCATCTGATTACGACCATGTTCGTTGCTCCGTGATTCTTCAAAAGAAGTAGCATGGCTTGTCTTGAGTTGTCATTTGTTTTTGTGTGCGACAGGTCAAAGAGTTGCATAAAAACTGCAATATCTTTTTGAGATATATATTGGGAGAGTTTGTAAAAATTGTCTAAAAATTCGACCGAACGGGAGACTAGATTTGAATGTAATAAAACATTTTATTTAAGTCTCCAAAGGGCAAGGACGACAAGGATAGCGTAGAAACTAACAGTTATAGGTGCAGAGACATGATCAGTAAAACGAAGCAGCGAGAGATTCTAATTAGTTTTGTTTCCCAGGCTCATGGTCTAGAAACAAAGTATGACGTTACCAAGATCGAGATTTTACAGGTTGTTGATAGAAAGAAGATCGAGTTTACATTTGATCTTATCGATGATGTCTTAATTCGAGACGATGCTCAAGAAAAGCCCTTTTTACAGTTAAATTTTACAAATGGCGAAAAGATTTTAATTACAGATGAGCTTATTGGTTTTAAACCAGTGCCATTTCATGGGTTTGATATTCATAAGTTGCCCAAAGTTGTAACAACTTCTGATTTGATTAGTGTTTTTGAAGCAGCAGAAGATGCTTTGACTTCTGGAAAGCTTGATGAGGTCGATGTTTTAAGACAGGTTTTTCAGGCTATTCTTTTGGGTGGCGAACAGATTGGTTTTGATCTCAAAAATGAAAAGATTTGGTTTGGCACCCTTATCGCTAAAGCTGCTTCAGCATAAAAATCTAAAAAACGATATTGACCCCATTTTAAAACTCAAATATAAAAGTCGCTTCCACATTTTTGTGGGGGTGTAGCTCAGTTGGGAGAGCGCCAGCTTTGCAAGCTGGATGTCGCAGGTTCGATCCCTGTCACCTCCACCATTTGTCAAGCGGTTCTCCCCACGCAAATGTCGGCGTAAAGCATTTCTCTTTTCTTTATATCAAGACTGTGTTTTGATTATTGTAATCATCAAGGGGGGGCAGATGAAGTATCTTGTTTTATTCGTGTGTCTATTCGGGGTTCAGGCAGCCAAAGCCGATATTGATGTTAGTCCTTTTTATGTCAACTTTGGACACGTCCAGGTGAATTCTACGATTTCTTATGCAACTGTTTATGTCCGAAATATATTTAACGAAACCGTCCGTGTGGATGTTCGGCATGACTGCTATAGAGATATCATCGTACAAAATGGCTGCTATGGCTATTTAAGTGCTTATACTAGCTGTATGATCAATATCCAATTTCGACCAAGGTCATTAGGACAACAAGGCTGTTATCTTGATATTCAGGACTCTACAAATGATTGGAAGTCGGTGAGTGTTTCGGGAACGGGGATTCCTTAATTTGTCTAATTTCGATAGATAAATCTTGTGGTTTTTCATCATAAAGAGAAATGACCTTGTCAATGATCTGAAGAGCAATTTCTGTTGTCAGGTTTGTACTTTCTAAAAAATAGGTTACAGAATCACCTAGATCATATTTTTTTACAAAGAGTACCGAGATCTCAAATGCCTTGAGCGTTCGAACCAGTTCATCTAAGAAGAGTTTAATAAAGTTTGAATTTTGCTGACTGGTTAATGTTATATAAAATTGGCTTTTCATACTTAACTATCTTGCAACTGATGCCAAGAGATGGTGTGCCTGCAAAAGCAAAAAAAAATCCGAATTGTCCGTTTTTAAAATATTACTTCCAATAATCGGAGTGATAATCAAAATGACAATCTTTTTTAACCCGTTGTAAATAGGCATGGGTCTTTTCAGAAAATTGAAACTCAGGCACAATATACAGGCTCCAGAGTTGGCTTGCTAAAACGATATCGTAGAGACTGAGCTGATCTGAATCATAAAATGTTTTGATTTTCTTTTCATAAGGTTCCAGTAGGGCATAAAATGCGTCTTCAAGTGCAATCCTATTTTTTACAAGATTTTTAAAAGGCCCTCTTTTTTCTTCTTTTTTTCTTTGAAAATACTCTCTTGATTTTTCGTCAAATTCTTTTGTCCAAATCAATTGAGGCATAGAAAGAGAAAAAATTGGTCCACTTAATTTATCAAGGTGGTCTTGAAAGTCCTTCCATTTTGGAGTGGATAAAACATCTTTAGTCTTAAAGTAATTTTTTTCATCTATCAGGTGAATAATATCGAGACTTTCATTCACAGCATTACCGTTTTCATTCACCCAAATTGGGAGCATTTTTCGTCCACAAAGACGAACAGGTGTTTCTTCATCATCATAACGAACAACATGACTTTCGTAGGTAATATTTAAAAATCCCGCGGCCATTCGAATACGAATACAATATGGACAATGAACATAATGATATAAAGAAGGTTTCATTTTTTGCTCCCATGTTTTCCGTCTAGGTTTATAGAGGTCTTGAAATATAAAATTCTATGGCATTTGAAGAAATCTGTCGCACCAAAAGTGAAAATTGTTCTTTCAAATAAAGTCTCTCACAAAATATGCCTAAATTTAAAGCACATTAAAAACTTTATAACCTATTGAAATCACATAATATTATATGTACTCTTGAAAAACTTAATAAAATTTAAAAATATTATTAAAAAAAAATACGAATTCATTGACGAACCCATAAGGCTTCTGTAAAACACTCTTCACCTTTCGAGATTTAAATCATAAATATGAAACATTCTCGTTGACGAAATATTAGAAAAATAATATTTCACCTTTTTTCGATTTTTGCTCTTTGAAAACTAAATAGCTTACAAGAATCCGTAATTTTTTTTGGATTTTAATTTTAGCATTTTTATATTTATAAAATGCGCGTTTTATTTTTGAAACATGAACTAAACAGTTCGTTTCAACTAATTGATTTCAAGTAGTC
>JBDHWX010000088.1:0-8110 GCA_039810365.1 Bdellovibrionales bacterium
TAAATGGTACCTTGCTCAATTACAAAAAACTTTCTTCACAAATTGAAACACCTCTTAAGTCAGGTGATCAGATTCAGATTGGAAAGGTTATTTATTTATTTGAAATTCGAGATCCTCTTTTTACCGAAAAATTATCTCACCTGCCTATATCCGCTCAAGAGATGATGGATTCTGAAATTATTCCATTTGAGCCAAAAGTTGTGCGCCTTGATCAACATAAAAAAAATAAAAAAGTAAATCCTCTTTTTATTGGAGCCATTATCATTTTTATTGGAATTGTTTATATTATGTTTGACGATTCTTCTGAAAAGAAAAATATGGCATCTAAAAGTGGGACCGCAGTCAACACACAAGAGTCTAAACCAGAAGATAGCCTTTCTCCCGAACAAAAAGAATATGTTGAAAAAACCTATAATCTCGCTAAAGCACTCTATACACAGGGCAAATACGAACTTGCTCTAACAGAAATCGCAAAAGTGCATAAACTCATCCCGCAATACAAAGATTCTCGCGAAATATATCAATATGCTAAAAATGCAATTGATACTCTTATGGAGCAAAAAGAAATCGAACAAAAAGAAGAAAATCAAAGAAAGCTTGCAAAAAAAGTTGATGATATTATCAATAGCTGCTCTATCGCTTATCAACGATCACAAAGCTCCTCGGCCTTGGAAGCTTGTCTCGAGCCTGCGATCGAACTCGATCCAGAAAACACCAAGGCTCAACAACTGCGCGCTTTAGCCGAAAGAAATGACGAGCAGGTTGAAATTGCTAAAGAACAACGATCTGCTTATTTGGGACGTGTTCGCGCCAGAAAAAAAATATTTGAACAAGCCGAATCTTTAAAAAATCAAGGCAAAACTTTAGACGCCATTGCAACTTATGGGCGCCATATTGCCTCGAACTTGCCAGATCCCGAAAATCTAGAAAAAAAATCTAAAGATGAGGTTAAAAATTTACAAAATAAAATCGCTCGAGATATTCAAAAGCTTACAAGTGACGCCCATGAATTTCATGGTAAAAAAGATTATCGCAATGCCATTAAAAGCCTCGAGCAGGCAATTCGTCTCAATCCATCTGATGGCGAAGTAAAGTCTCTTCATACGCAATATTCTAAGGAGCTCTTTGCACAGGTTAAAGCTCTTTATGGAGACAGTGTCTTAGAAGAAAACTTAGGTAATATTGAAGCGGCAAAAGAAAAATGGAAAAAGATTTTAGATCTCGATATGGAATATGGCGATTATTATAAAAAGGCTGCCAGCAAATTAAAGAAATACTGAGTTATGTTAAGATTTAAAGAACGCTCCTATGTTAAAACCTCTATGTATCGGCCAAGACCTGAAATTTTATTTCATGCAAATGATGGATATATTGTCATTGCGACACCGTGGGGTAACAACAATGCAAATCAAGACATTGTCGAAAAAATACAATCCTATCTGACTTCATTTCGAACAGATAACGAGCTCACGTCACCTTTTCGTCCAATAAAAAACTTTAATAAAATTGAAAATGCCATACGAAATTCCATCCTACTTGCAAATAATTATATTTTTAAAACAAAGAATTCGGCTGAATATCTATTTGGTTTTGAAATTTTTGTGGGCATCCTAGAAAACAATACATTCTACTTTGCCAATATTGGACATCCACACATTTTGCTTCATAAGGGACAGCAAACGATTATGCCTGTAAGTTTTAATTTTGATCATTCCATGTCACTTTCCTCAGAAAAAAAGTTACCACCATTACCAAATAAACTTATTGGCATTTCCGATGATATCGAACTACAAATACAAAGCATTCACATGCAAAAGAATGATCAGCTTTTACTTATCAGCAGATCATGGATTCCTAAAGATCTTGTAACCCTTAAGGCCAAGGATAGAGATTTTGAATCTTACGTACAATGTCTTGCAAAAAACGAAGAGCAACCATTTTGGTTTGGGCTGCTAGAGTTTTAGAAATTTTCTATATCAATACTTTTTCTTACTTTTTCTTTTGGTGAAATACCACCGATATAGTAGGTCAAACCAATCATCGCCTGAAACCCAAAAAATTTATCTCCTTCAATAAAAAGTGCAGGTCCAAGCTCTGCCTTAAGAGACAAATTAGTTTTAAGAAAAATGTATTCTGTGCCACCAAAAAGACGAACCCCAACTTTTATTTTTTTGTCATTATCTTTTTCTGAAAAATCTGGCCCCAAAAAAACACCCGGTCCCGAGTAAAACATCAGTTTGTTAAAAAAGTCTTGATTCTTATAACGATCCCTTACGTCATAAAAATAAAAAGTATAGTTGCCAGCAAAATAAGGATATTTGTCAAAGTGCCAGCCGGCATCAAAACTCCACGATCGCTTCCAATTTAAAAATTTGCTATAACGAACAAACGTTGGCTGCCCTGCAAAAATGGCAATACTGCTCTGCCCCCGCTGAAATCCGCGAAAGGGAACCGCCCCAGCAGCAACTCTCGTAAAAAGAGCACATAGAAATATTAAAAATATTTTTTGTATTTTCATAATTATAAAAAAGTATAGAGTGATTAGTCTCCAACATCTAGCATTTTTTTATATCTTTGCATTTCCGGTAAAGATAAAATGAGTTCAATATTTTGTGGTCGGCTTATTTTGGACTTTAAAACATCCCATGTGTAACCGTTCTCCATATTCAGTTTTTCTATGTCTAAATCGGTCTGAAATATTTTATAGAGCTTGCGAAATCCCTCTTGATAGTAGACCGTTTCGGAGTCTCTACGATGCCTCATCCACGAAAAAAAACTTTGCGTCAATGTGTCGCTACAAACACTGTCAAAATCTTTTATAGACTCTATGCGAGAGAAACTATCAAATATGCCAACACAAGATAACGGAACGGGGCCTGCTATATTTAAATTTTTTGAAGCTGCCCATATCCAATCTTGTTGCCCCCAATCTACACCTAAGGCAAGTAGCTCTTTCCAGTTTTGAGCTTGCAGATAATATCGCGCAAGCCATCCCGCCAGCTCTATATCTTTTGTCTTTTTTAAAAGATATTTAATGCTATATAATACATCTACAGTTACTTCTTTTTGCTGAAAAAATAAATGTGCATTTCGATATTTTTGAATAATGTTGGTATCTATGTCTGATTTTTCTTCTGTTCCAAGTAAATGAACAAGCTGTAAAGCAGAATCCGTTAAAATTTGATTAGAAGATTGACGCACATCCATTGGGTAAACTTGGTTTCTGTCAATTAGCGTATTGTAAAGTTTTGGAGGATTATCATAAAGAAGAAAATAATTGTCTTTCTGGAGAGCAAATAACGAGCGACCGACCTTTCGCCACTGCGGCCATCCACTCTCCATAAGTATCACGCGGTCCTGCCCCACGCCCTCTTTATCGCTCAATAAATCCTGAATCGAAATTGTCTTAAAGGGAGTATTGACCCCCTCAGAAGAAGATTCTCCAAGTAAGCTTTTAAGAGTTCTTCCCAGATCAACAAGGCTTATGTTCACATCAATGGTCCAAGAAAATTTATCATGTTCATTTTTTTGTGGTGGCTTAACAAACATGGCAATATTGGTATTTTCATGAAACAAATCTGTTCCTCGAAAATCATTTTGTCTGGCCTCACTTGTTAATCCGTTAAGCCCAACAACAAATATCCATGTGTTTTTCCAATAGTTGTTTTCTTTTAAGTATTCAAAAAAATTGGCCAAGGCCTCATCGACTGCCTGCAACTGACCACTATATGTTGTTTCTCTTGCATATCCGTCACTCCCAACCGTTGGAATGTCGGGAAACTGTAAATCTGCAAGATAGATAAAAGAAAAAAACGGTCGATCTTTAGCGCCCTGCTGTACGATTCCCCTAAAAATTCGGAAGTTTTCAAATGCCGGACGATAATACTTTCTGTATCCAACAAAAATATTATCATCAAAAAACTCAAATCCTTGATCAAGACCCGATTTCTTCCATATCGGAGGGCCGCCAGAAATAAAAATAGTACGATATCCTTCTTGATAAGCCAGCTCTGCAGAAGTCACAGTCTTTGCCGACAAATAAGAGCGACCATTGTTCCATACACCATGCTCAAACGGATATTGCCCCGTTAAAAGTGACGTCATGGTCGGTTGTGCTAAAATGGATGGTGTATAGGCGTGAGTAAAGCGAATCATTTCGTCACAAATAACACTAAACCCCTTCCATTTTTCAGGTTCATTGCAATGTCCCGATCCAAAGGGAAGCGCATCAATGGCTATGACCAAAAATGATGGCTTTTTGGATTCCCACTGACAGCCCACCAAAAATAAAATAATGCAAAATAAAAAATATTTTAACACGCATCAAGGCTAGCATAGAAGTCGCCCCTTGACCATACCCCTTGAACACTTCGATACTATTAAATCAGGAGGGTTTATGTTAACCAAAAATATCTTTGCTTTTGCTCAAAATGGTGCCGAAGTCATTTTATGGCTTCTCATTTTACTTAGCGTTGCTTCCATCACAATTATCCTTGAACGATGGTGGACGATTCGACGCTACAAGGCCCAGAGCAATAAGGTCAAAACTCAACTCCTCGAAGCCCTAAGGGCCAATAATCTTGATGAACTTGAAGAAGTTAATAAAGACAAAGACACTCTCGAAGGGCGAATCCTTGCCCACGTTTTTCGTCAACTCAAAGAGGGGCAAACAAGTGGTATAGAAGAAATTATTAATAGCCACATTATTTTTGAAAAACAAAAAATGGAAGCTTACCTTAATTTCTTGGCAACCCTTGGAGCCAATGCTCCATTTATTGGCCTTCTTGGTACGGTCTTAGGAATTATGAAAGCTTTTAACGATCTTGGTCTTGCTCAGGGAGTTTCTCAGGCCTCAGGTAACGCCATTATGTCTGGTATTGCAGAAGCTCTTGTGTCCACTGCTGTTGGTCTTTTTGTGGCAATTCCAGCCGTTGTGGCTTTTAACTATCTTCAAAAGCAAGTTCGCTATGTTGTGCAAAACTTAGAAGGTCTTAAAGAGTTTTGCCTTGCCTATTCTAAAAAAATAAAGAAGGTCTAACATGGCATCCAAAATGTCATCCAGTGACGAACAGCCTATATCTGATATTAACGTTACACCATTTGTTGATATTATTTTGGTTGTTTTAATTATTTTTATGGTCACAACACCCATTATCATGAACCCAAGTGTGCACGTGAATTTGCCAAAAGCTGCAAGTGGTGATCAAACCGTTCCTTCTCAGCTCAATATTAGCATTGATAAAAATGGAACTTGTTATTTTAATGGGAAAGAGGTTTCTAACGAACAGCTTGCTTCTTTAACTAAAGAACAAGTCGCAAAAAATGCTGATGCTCAAGCTATTATCTCTGCTGATGCCGTTGTACAACATGGTCGAGTCATCGAAGTCATTGATGCGGTGAAATCATCGGGTGTTACTAAATTTGCAATAAGTATTTCGAAAAAGTAGAAATAAAATCTTTTTGAGAAATTTTCTTACCCAAAACTTCTTCAACACTAATCATCGGCACATGAGAGCAGGCCCCACAAGATTCTGTGGCTTGCTTTTCCATGTTGACGATAACGCCATAATAGGAAACCCAGTTTTTTACTGCAATATCAATGGCAGCAATTTTTTTATTTTCTACCCAGACCCCCGTACTCCACTCTGAAGGTGCAGATTGAATTCCAAACTCAGCCAAAGAGTCAATCACAGCTTTTTCTATAGACTTTACAAATTTATTTAAATTTCTTTCTCGCTTATTTAAATTCAGCATAAGGTAGGTCACAACTTGTGATGGATTATAATAGATGGGCTGATCTCCACAGCCCTTACCACCAAAAAGATTTTGCTTTTGAATAACACTTTCGGGATGGGCACAAAATGCAATACTTTCGTCTTCGTCCCCGTCAGCCACAGCATAAAGATATCCCATTTGTTCTTGAAAGGCTTCCTCATAAGGTAATATTCCCCAATCAAGAAATTGCATAAAAGCCCCCTACACTCTGGCCGATGGCGCTCTTGCTGCAAGAGGTTTTTGAATAATATGTATGGCATGTCCTAGTGTAGCCTCGGCTGCCTCCATCATGGTCTCTCCTAGTGTTGGGTGCGGGTGGATGGTGAGAGCTAGATCATCAAGTGTTGCACCCATTTCAATGGCAAGGGCTGCCTCACTAATGAGGTTGCTTGCCTCAGGGCCAACAATATGTATCCCTAAAATCACATTATTCTTAGCATCTGCAATCATCTTAACAAAGCCTTCGGTTTCCATCATCGAAACGGCTCGCCCGTTGGCTGCAAATGGAAACTTACTCACCTTAAGATTTGCAAAACCTTGAGCCTTACATTCTTCTTCTGTCATGCCAACAGAAGCCATTTCGGGATCTGTAAAAATAACAGCAGGAATGGTCTTTACATCATAAACTCTATTTTGGCCGCTAATAACTTCTGCAACCAAAACGCCCTCAAAACTTGCCTTATGGGCAAGCATTGGCTGGCAAGCAATATCACCAATGGCATAAATATTGGGGATACTTGTTTGTCTTTTTGCATTCACTGTGACAAAGCCTTTTGAATCAATCTTAAGGCCTATGTTTTTTAAATTCATTTGATCAGAGTTTGGTTTTCTGCCAACGGTTACCAAAATTTTATCACAAGAAATTTTTTCTTCTTTACCATTCATTTCTACTTTAACTTCAAGAGCAGCACCTTGTTTTGTGTACCCCTTGGCTTTAGCCCCTGTCACAATATTTACACCTAGCTTTTTAAGCTTTCTCGCCACCACTTGGGCGCACTCTTTGTCAATGACATTGGCCAAAATTTCGCTATTAGCTTCAAGAACCGTAATTTCTGTGCCTAGCTTTGTCAGATATCCCGCAATTTCTAAACCAATATAGCCGCCACCAATGACAACTACTTTTTTAGGAAGTTCTTTTAAATCAAGAGCTCCTGTTGAAGACAAAATATTTTTTTCATCAAACGCAAAACCAGGAATTTCAATAGGGCGAGAGCCTGTTGCAATAATAAAATTTTTGGCCACAATTTTTTCTAAACCATCTTTTTTCTTTACTTGTAAAGAGGAGGCAGATTCAAAAGAAGCCTCTCCTAAAATCACCTCAACGCCATTGCCCTTAAGAAGTTGTTGAACTCCTCCTGACATTCGATCACAAACACTTTGCTTCCAGTCGACAAGAGTTGACATATTTAGGGAAACTTTTCCTGTTTTAATTCCCATGGTCTCAGCATCATGTTGAATACGATGGTAAAGATGTGATGCCGTTATCATGGCCTTTGAGGGAATGCAGCCCACGTTTAAGCAAACTCCGCCGAGCTTTTCTCTTTCGATCACACAAGTTTTAAGACCAAGTTGTGCCGAACGAATAGCAGCAACATATCCGCCTGGGCCCGCTCCGATCACGCATACGTCAAAATTTAATGCCACGATTTCTCCTTACGTTTTAAACAAGATCCAACATCAAAACGCCTGGGTTTTCTAATCGCTCAATGAAGGCTTTCAAAAACTTAGCGGCCTCTGCCCCATCAATTAAGCGGTGATCTGCTGTAACAGATAAATTCATAACCTTGATGGATTTTACCTGGTTGTTTTCTAAAATCAGCTTATCTGTAATTTTATACATTCCAAGAATAGCGACTTCTGGATGATTGATAATGGGAGTTGCATAACTTCCACCAATGCTTCCAATATTGGTAATGCTAATGGTTCCGCCCTTCATGTCGTCTGGAGAAAGTTTATTGGCTCGCGCTTTTTGAGAAAGCTCGATAATCTCCTTTGAAATTTCAAGGATAGGCTTCATATCCGCATTTTTGATGACGGGAACAACAAGCCCCTGATCTGTATCGGCAGCAAAGCCAATATGAAAATATCTCTTATAAACAATTTGTTGTGCTTGATCATCAATGCTTGCATTAAACTTAGGAAAATCTCTCATGGTTGCAATAAGAGCCTTCATCAAAAATGGAAGATACGTTACTTTAACGCCCATTTCTTCTGCTTTTTTCTTAAGTCCCTCTCTCATAGCAACAAGGCTTGTCACATTGGCTTCATCCATTAAAGAAAAATGTGGGATGATGTGCTTTGAAAGTTGCATTTTTTCTGCAATCTTCCTACGAAT
>JBDHWX010000089.1:0-8107 GCA_039810365.1 Bdellovibrionales bacterium
TTATTGTCATCATTTTTTTCATCGATAACAGGTCTTTTTGCAGAAGAAGCTTTTGGTCTTAGGTTTTCAGCGTCAGCACCAAACTTATCCACTCCTCCTGTATCTTTAACGTAGCGAAGTCTTTCATCAAGTTTTTTTGTTAAAAGTTTATTGGAGTCTTCAGGATTACGAATCACCTTGGGCGTTATAAATACGATCAAATTATTTTTAACAATCTTGGTCTGTTGTGACTTAAAGAGCCATCCCAAAACAGGAATATCACCAAGTAATGGAACTTTTGTCACGTCAACAGTTTCAGAATTTTTCATCAAGCCTCCAAGAACAGCCGTATCGCCATCTCGAACCACAAGGTTTGTTTCGATAGCCCTTTGATCCACAGATCTTGAAATTGCCGAAAGAGATGTGGCGGAATCATTAATAGCACCACCAACTTGCTTGATGGTTTGTTTGATTTCCATGCGAACAGATTCACTTGATGGAGAAATATAAGGCTTAATTTCAAGTTTAATTGTGGCATCCACTTTATCTACACTTTGTAGAGCGGCACCACCGGCACCCGTTGTATTAGAAGTGCTGAGACCAACGGGAACCTGAGAACCAACTTCAACAACCGCTTTTTGATTATCCATTGCAATAATTTGAGGGGTTGCAAGAACATCAGATTTTGTTGTTTGTCGAATGAGATTTAAGAGTCCAAGTAGGCTTTTCACTTGTACGGTGGACCCATTGGGGCCAGCAACAGATACAGTGGAACCTGTTCCAAAACCAAGGATAGCACCATCACTGCCGATACTTCCAAGGCCAAGAGCTTTGGATGCATCAATTCCACCGCCAAAGCCTACGCGCGGAACCATACCACTTGAGCCACCATCTCCAAACTTATAATAAGCAAGACCATAGGTATTTTTGTCATCGATATTCATTTCCATAATAACGGTTTGGACAAAAACTTGATCACGAGCGACGTCGATTTTATTTAAAAGTGCAAGAACACCAAGATAATCTTGTTTGCTACCAACGATTATCAGAGCATTGGTTTCTTTATCTGCAGAGATTTTAACATCAGCTCCAAAAAGGCCTGAAGATCCTTGGCTAGAATTTCCAGAGCTTTGATTTTGCGCAAATGGAGATCCAAAAGAATCATAAACAGGTGGTGGGGGATAGCCTGGATTTTGTGTTGGGTTTGTTTTTTGGTCATCTTTTAAAGATTTGGCAATACCGTTTAAGATGTCGGCAATTTTTTCTGCTTCGCCATACTTCACATAATAAACATAGGCTCCGGCTTGAATGGCATGTTTGGTATCAAGTGTTGCCACTAATTTTTTAATTTTATCAATCCCATCTTTATTTCCAACAACAATAATAGAATTGGTGCGATCATCGGGGATAACAGTGGAGTAAGCGCTGCTGCCGGATGATGAATTGCTACTTCCTGGACGAAATCTTGGAATGCCCGCATTAAAACCACCCGTATTTTTTTTATCGCCTTTGTTGATAATTTGGCTAATAAGATCGGCAATGTCTTTAGCCTTGGCATAGCGGATGGGAATGACAGCCAATTGTTCATCAAAACTTGAGACGTCAAGTTGAGCTACAATTTTTAAGATTCTTTGTACACTCGACGCCTGATCAGAAACAATAAGAGAGTTGGTGGGTTCGTAGATATCGATATTGCCGTTTTTAGAGACAAGTTTTGATGCAAACTTGTTCATTTCGCTGGCTGGAACATAGCGAAGATGGATGATTCTTGTGATCATTTGATCTGAGTCGGGTGTGTAGGCTCCAGAATAAATGTCAATGTTATCTCTTTGAGCATCTCTGACAGGTAGGATTTTTAAAAATTTTCCAGATGGAACTACCGCAAATCCACGAATAGCCAAAGCGCTTAAGAAAACCTTGTAGGCTTCGGCCACAGTAATTTGTGTTGGCGCCATGATGGTGATTTTTCCAGAAACAGAAGGATCAACAATAAAGTTTTTTCCCGTCAACTCTGAAATAGCTTTGATGACGTCGGCGATATCGGCATTAGGAAAATCAAAGCTTTCAATAAGATCAGGATAGTTTTCATTTGTAATATCCGCATCTGTTGCCTGAGAAAGAGAAGGTTTTTTTGTGGTCGTACGCTTCTTGCTTATACTTCCAAAACCACTTCCCTTGCTAGAACCTGACGAAGCAGAGGGAGAAAAACTATTGTTCGTAGGAGGCTGATAGGTCGGAATATCATTACCGTTATTAAAACTATCAGTGGGAGGAGGTGGTGGGGGTTGAATCATATCGGGAGAATCAAGAAAGTCGTTTTCCTGAAAAGAATCCTCTTGAGCGTGCAGAGTGCAGGCAATCAGGATTAAAGTTATCAACACAATTTTTTTCATAAAACCATCCTTGGTTTATTCATTGATATTGAAATTGAAGGTCGTTGTTTGACCGTCACGCTCAATATTGAGTTGCACATTGTTATCGTTTCTTAATTTATTATAGAGTTCCATAGCTTTTCCGGGACTATTCACGGGCTCCCCGTTAACACCCTTAATGACATCGCCAACTTTTAGCCCCATTTGGCCAAAAACACTGTTGGGCTCCATGGCAATAAGCTTAAATCCATCAATTTGTCCGTTAGATCCGGGCACAATATTGGGCACAGCTGTTGCTTGTTGGAGCAGATCGGGTAAGTTTTTAAGATAATTATTTAAATCAGCTCTTTTAATTACAATATTAGAGCCGTCGTGTTGAAAGGGGCCTGCTGAAGCTGTTGGTGTTGCAGGCTTACTAAAAGAAACTTTTGAGTCCTCAGGTATTTCTATATACTCAAGTCTGTTGTTGTTCATATTGCGAATGATGGCTCGTCTTCTATCAACTTTAACAAGGGTTGCAATATTTTCGATGGGATCGTTGGGGATATAGGGAATGACTTCGTTGTTTGTTTTAATTTGAATGGTTGCCACTGATTTCCCGGGGTTAACATGCACGATGGTTCCAATCAGTGTCAGCGGTAAATTGGATTTTACAGCGGGCCCACTATCTGCAAACATTTCGCCTTCTCCTGCATTGAGAGGGTTTGGAATAATGCCATCGGAGTTGAAAATATTCCGGTCGGTAATGAGATTATATTCTGTTCTTGGTTTAAAAATTGGCATTTTATAGTTTTGAGGAAACATTGGGGGAGCTTGCTGAGGTAAAAGAGTATCTCGAAATAATAAAATTGTTACATCTGCAGAGAAGAGCGCAATCAAAGCAAGCAGTACCATAGGATAAAATTTTTCAAATGCAATGCGAGAAGAAGATCGATTTGTGCGTTGGAAGTTGAAAGAATTTACATCATTTTGCTCTGAAAGCCCCGGTTGAGGGCTGAGTGAAATATTTGTTGTGGTATCAAATTCACTCTTTTTAGAGAATCTACCACGAATTTTTTCTATTAATTTTTTTAAGGCTTCCATGCCAGATTTTGTCTCATCAAATGTTGTAATAATTCGTTTCTATAATCTAGTAAAATATTAGCAAATTTAGACACTTAAGTTGACTTATTTTTTTTAAAAATTAAGTTTTTTTACTGGAGCTCAAGAAACCTTAGACAAACGTCTGGAAGAACAAGACTTTGATCTTGTATGAAAGAATCTCATATTCAACAAGTCGTCATTTTATAAAATCTTATGCAGCAGAAAAAAAAATCTTATGCAAAGAATTTTCGCACCAAGTTGAAAATAAAAGAATCTATCTTAAGTCATGGAAATCTTTTCAAGACTCACAATACGTTTTTTCTTTTTCGATAAAATACGGCATCCTAAAAAAAGTCGTGGGGACTCGTGCCGTGCTGGTGGGATTAAAAGTAAATCATGGCATTTGGCAATGAACGAAAAAGACTAAAAAAGTGAGAGCCAAAAAGGGATCTTACTTAAAGAAGAGGGGTTTTTGATGAAGGCGATACTATTTAGTGGGATTGCGATGCTAGATCGGCAGGATGTCCGTCAATCGCTTGTTCGTATACCAGAGGTTATTCAAAAAATCAGACAGGCTCAGGTTGTTGTAGATCAGATTACAAACTATGGTTATGAACTCCATAATTGTATGCTTGATGATGATAAATTTCTAGTGGCTCATCCTAAAATTCGAAGAGTTCTTGTTAACACTGTCCAAATTGCTCTTTATGAAAGACATGTGAAGAGTTACCATAAACCTCAATTTTTTGTGGGCTCTTTGTGTAATGCTTCAGCAATTGAGTATTGTTTGGGACTTTGTTTTTTTGAAGAATTAATTCGTTCGGTCTGGTATCAGAATCTTGATCAAGTTGAAACAGAAGCCGATCTTTTCGAGAGTCAGTCGAAGTATCAGGATATCCAAAAAGTTCATAGGCTTTATAACCAGAAAAATAATTACTACGTTTACGAATTCCAAAAAGATGAGATGCTGACGGTTGATTCTAAAAAAATTGATGAAGCCGAATCCTACGAAAATCTTATTTCAAAGTTGATCCAAGAATATGGAGTCAAACAAATTGTGAATCTCGCTCCAACAGATGTCTTGCTCAATCCTAAAACCAATCCTTTTTCATTAGAAGATATACAGGTGTTTAATACTTTAGAAATTGATCCTATGCTCAGCTGGTTTTATCAAAAGTTTGCCTGCTGAACTTATACCAAGATAGGTTCAATTTCAGGCGGTGGCGTCACCTTGTGCATTTGCAAGAACTCTGGCAGAGGTGTCTCTGGTGGCATGACTGTATAAATAGAAAAAGGCATTCGTGACGTTAAAAAGTTTCTTTGTGGCATTGTGAGCGGTGTTTTTTCAAAGTGTGGATAACAAATCAATTCGTTTTTTTGTGTAATTTGAAAAGCCTCAGATAAAATTGTCGCAAAAATATCAGGGTTATCTGCATACAGATGGGTGAGAAATTTAATCTTAAGCTCTTGTCCTTCTGGAGGCAGCCTTTTGACAAAGTTTAAATAAGAAAGCCATTTAGAAAAAGAGTAAATTGTTTCTCCAAAACCGGAGTATTTTGAAATAATAATGCTAGAAATTTGAGAGGCTTTCCATGGAGCAGCACATCCGATAATATTTTTTTGGGAGTCTTTTGCAATAAGAAAGTTTTTCATTTCAAAGCCTGGCCACGTTTGGAATCTATGATTTAAAAGATCGGCAGAATAGGGAAAACTTAATGGCTTATGAATGGCTTTACTCTTTAGGTATTGCGCCAGTGGCTCGAGATCGTTTGTAGACATGGGTTCAATACGAACCGTAGAGAGAAAGGGCAGATTTGTAAAAGGAATTCTTCCATGCAAAGTAATCAGGTCGTACTTACGATAAAGATAGTATCTTGGGATGCTACGTCTTTGGCTACGGGGGCGTATTAAAGCATTATAGGCATGAGTTTGAGTCGCATTTAAAATAGAAAAAACATATTGGCAATTGCGTTCTTGGGCCGCTTGAGAAAGGGCAGGCAAAAGGAGATCGGGCCACTGAACAATAGCGTGACGAGAGTTTGTGATTCTTAAGTCTGTTGCAAAACCCGTTAAGGTTTCTTCCCCATTGATAATGGTCTTGCGAAAGATCATGCTTGCAATACCTTCAATTTGCCCGTCTTTATTTTCCATTATGTAGGTTACGAAGTCTTGAGATTGTAGACGATATTTATCAAAAAAAGATCCTTTTCGATCCGTGACAATTTCAACAGGTGCGTTCACCAAAAAAGGTTGGTGGTTGACAAAGTTTTTCAGACGTTCGCTGTCAGTTTCTGTTGCCTGAACAAGCCTCAGGTGAGATTCTTCTTGGCTCATTTAGCTCTTCCACTCAACTTCAGAAATTTTTTCTACATAATTACAAAATCGAGCAACCGTAAACAAGAGATCACTTAATCTGTTGAGATAAGTTACAGTTATAGGTGGGATTGTTGATTCGTTTCTAAGGGCAATACAAATTCTTTCAGATCTCCTGCAGATGGTTCTGGCAATGTGAAAAGTTGCAGAAATTTGTCCCCCGCCAGGGAGAATAAAGTGCCGTAGAGGCGGGAGTAGTTCTGTGAGTTCATCGATTTTTTTCTCCATGTGAGTGACATGATCTTCATGAACGGATGGAAGTTTTTCTGCCATTTGTGGTTTAAGACATGCAAGCTGACTGCCGAGATTAAAAAGATCGTTTTGGATTTCAAAAAGGATATCTTTAAGGTATTTTTCAAGTTCTTCTTTTTTATCGTGGGAAGAAATTAAAGAAATGGCAAGTCCGATGGTGGAGTTGAGTTCGTCAAGAGTTCCATAGGATTCTAAACGGACATGACTTTTTAATACGCGTTCGCCACTGACGAGACATGTTTCGCCTTGATCACCTTTTTTTGTGTAAATTTTTATCATGAGATACCTTTATTGAAATCAAACTGAAGTTAGTCTAAGCAAAAAGTTTGTAGTTATCAACTGGCTCAATGCATCAATAGCACGAGAAGGTACCCAAAAAAGAAAAATTAAGGCATTTTTTGTGCAAATCAATTTCAACAATGAAGAAGTGAGATGAGTGTTCATTCTGCAACAGAGAAAATCTTTCGTTTTTTGTGTTCTTTAAAATTAGCAGTACTTATTATTATTGCGTTAGGAACGATTGCCGGTATCGGCACTATCGTT
Source organism: Bdellovibrionales bacterium (assembly GCA_039810365.1). GTDB lineage: Bacteria > Bdellovibrionota > Bdellovibrionia > Bdellovibrionales > JAEYZS01 > JAEYZS01. The sequence goes on from JBDHWX010000089.1 coordinate 6,603, forward strand.
GAGGCGAGATACGATACCTATACAGCGCAGAAATTAGTTTATCATTCTTGGTATATGTATGTTGTTTTGGGAATGCTCTGCGTGAACCTCACTGCCGTTATCGTAGATCGATACCCGTGGCAAAAAAGACATATCGGTTTTATTTCTGCCCATGTCGGCATCATTATTCTTTTAGTGGGCTCCTACATTACGCATGTTTCAGGTGTTGATGGCACTATGGCTTTTGAAGTTGGTGACAAGAATAAGTACGTTGTGACTCGTGATACAGAGGTTGTTGTTTATCACTTAAAAGATTTAGAAAATGCCGAAAAAATTTTTTCAAGTGACGTTGATTTTTTACTTCATAGCCCAAAGAAAAATCCTCTCGTTATTTCAACAGAAGAAGGCAAAATCACTATGCATGATTATATGCCTTATGCCACAGAGGAAACTTCGATAACGGCTACCGATAAAGTTACAGCGGGACCGGCTCTTCGATTTCAAATGCAAAATCAATTTGCAAATTTTGTCGAGTGGATTGTTCAAAGTGGCTCTCAGCCAGCAAAGATGAGCTTGGGACCTGTTCAAATTATTCTTCTTAAGGCAAATAAAAAATATGAAGTTGAAAAGGGGCAAAACCAAATTGTTCTTTCTCCAACAAAAAGTCCCAATCAAGTGCATTACGAAATTTATGATAAAGAGGCAAAGAAGATCGAGCAGGGAAATGTTCCTTCTGGAGGTGTTTTTACTACTCCTTGGATGAATACGAGTTTTCGTATTGTACAATATTATCCAAAAGCAAAAATTGAACATAACTACAAAAGATTAGAGCGTCCCAATGCTACGAGCACATCAGCAGTTCTTGTGAGCTTTATGGGTAAGGATTACTGGTTAGGGCTTGATACGGCTATTGAGCTTTATGCTGATCAATCTGTATATTTTATAACTTATGGCAGTATGCGCATTGATGTCGGCTTTAGTATGACACTTAAAAAGTTTGAAGTTGAAAACTATCAAGGCACACAAATGGCAAAATCTTATCAGAGCATTATGGATGTTCCAGGTGTGGGCGAAAAAGTGATTTCAATGAATGAGCCTTTGACTCACAATGGCTTTACTTTTTATCAGTCAAGTTTTGAGCAAGATCGAATGGGAAAACCAATAGCATCGATTTTGTCGGTCAATTATGATCCGGGAAGATGGTTAAAATATCTCGGATCGTTTCTTATTATTTTTGGCGCGATCATGTTGTTTTACTTTAAAAGATTTGGATTAAAAGCTAAGAAAAGTTGAGGAACTACAATGAAAAATATAATCATTATCTTACTTCTTATTTTTGGAATTTCAGCGCAAGCTGACGTGAGTTCTGTTTTGGCCACGATACCAGTACAGGATTCAGGACGCATTAAGCCCTTTGATACGTTTTCAAGAGAGACCTTGCAGCTCATCCATGGAAAAAAGGAGTATGAAGGAAAGCCTGCCGTGAATATTGTCATGACGTGGATGTTGATGCCGGGGCTATGGGA
>JBDHWX010000090.1:0-7950 GCA_039810365.1 Bdellovibrionales bacterium
GTGTTGCCAACCACTGATACCATTGCGGCATCGTTTGCAAAAATTCTGTTGCTTGTAAATTGTCTGCAAATATTTGTGATGTGAATAATCCGTCTTGATATTCTGCCAATGCACGATGAAACCAGTAGTAACCAAGATAGATCCTTAAGAAGGCTATCGGAAACTGGTGGCCCACGTATTTTATACTCTCGAAAAATGCACTTAACATATTTAAATCCTTGCAACTTATTTAGCCCGATGTCAAATTAGGATAGAGATGAGACTACATAAAAAACTTTTCATATGCTGCCTTCTATGCTCTGCGCCACTGTCTGGTTATGCAAAAGATGCGGCTCCCATTCAAGAGCCCATCAAAAAAATCACGATTCCAGAAATGATGAATGAAATTCGAGAGCGTATTGGCAAATATAATTGGGATAAATCTTTTTTTGTTCAAGATGGATGGAAAGAGCACGGTATTTCTGTTTATGGTCGTCCCCTGATATATTGGACCTGTGGCAACCCCAACAATGAAAACTCATCTCTTCTTTTGGCAAACGTTCATGGCGACGAGGTAACTCCCGTCTATTTTGGTTTTCGGGCAGTAGAATGGCTAAAGGCGCGCCCCGAGCTTTGTGAAAATGCCTTTGTTGTCATCGCGCCGATGGTCAACCCCGATGGCTTTTTAAGATATACAAACGGCACAAGAACCAACTATAACAAGGTGGATCTTAACAGAAATTTCGATACTCCAGAATGGCCAAAAAGTGCCCTGAAAATATGGAAAGGAAAGTTTGGCTCACAAAGACGCTATTTCCCTGGTGATACGGCCGCATCTGAACCCGAAGTGTTATTCCAAAAATGGCTTGTCTCAGAATTTCATCCTTCAAAAATTTTGAGTATTCATGCACCCTTGAATCATCTTGATTTTGATGGCCCAATGGAAGCACCCAAAGATCCAGAGATCGAAGGCTTTACCAAAAGCTATGTCGAGTCTTGTGGCTTTTTAAAAAAAGAACTGGATCAAGCAAAAAGTGGACTTCGCATGGTCGTTTTCGGCACCTTTCCCGGTAGCCTTGGGAACTACGCCGGAAGACTTCAGGGGATTCCCACTGTGACAACAGAATTACCAACAGCAGACTACAAACTTGCCCCTCTTTATTTTTCAAAAATGGAAGACGCCCTGAAAGTTTTTATTACCTACAAACTGACACCTAAAGCCAAAGAAAAAAAGTCTCTTCTAGGACTTTAAGGCATCATATTCTTGAATCAACTGTGGGCAGAGGTGATTTAAAAAACAATTTTTACAATCAGGTTTTCTAGCCGTACAAACGCTTCTTCCGTGAGTGATAATATAATGTGAATAAATCGTCCACTGAGACTCTGGAATAACGATTTGTAAATCTTTTTCTAACTTTACAGCATCAATTCCTCTTGCAAGGTCTAGCCTATTTGAAACCCTCATGACATGAGTATCAACAACAAGGCCCGGTAGAGAAAAAATATTTCCTAAAATAACGTTAGCAGTTTTACGACCAACACCTGGCAGCTCACAGAGTTCTTCCATAATATTGGGAACCTCTCCGTGATATTTTTCGACAAGCTTTTCTGCGCATGCTTTAATATTTTTTGCCTTATTCTTATAAAATCCCGTGGAGTGGATAAGCCGTTCAAGATCTAAAAGAGGCGCCTGCGACATTTTTTTTGCATTGGGATATTTCTTAAAAAGCTGCGGGGTAACAAGGTTCACTCTTTCGTCCGTACACTGAGCAGAAAGAATCGTTGCAACCAAAAGTTCAAAAGCATTTTTGTGATGAAGAGCGCAATGTGCATCAGGATAGCGATCGGCCAAAAGCTCAAGTATTGCCTTGGCTCTTTCTTTTTTTTTACCTTGAAATTCCTTATTTTTCCCCATCTTCTTCCCCATCGTTTCCAATTGCATCAACGGGGCATCCCTCCATGGCCTCCACACAGGCCGCCATTTCCTCTGGGGTTTCGGGTTGCTTAAAAACAAAGGCATGGCCGCCATCATCATCCATTGTAAAATTATTGGGAGCCGCCACAATGCAGGCGTCACATGCTATGCATGTACGATCGACATAAAATCTGCCCTTTGTGTTATTGGGCCATTTGTCATTTTTGTCTGCCATGATTTTTCCTTAAAAAGAGAGGCTCTTTATAAGCCTTTCGTCGAGTTCTGTCAAACGGGCCATGGTCTTGAAAGCACTAAGTTTTCAATTCATTTTCAAAGAATTTGTTATACTAAAACCATGGATAAAATTCATATACCCCATTCCCCAAGCCAGACCGAGTTTCCTGAACTTGTTAAATTTTTAGATCAAAATCTTCGACCCAAAAACTCTTGGTCCATATGTGCAGAATACCCGACTGCATTTACAACAGAAAATATTCATAATATTCGAATTATTACAGAGGGCGAAAAGTTTCTCTCTCATGCCATTTTAAAACCTCTTTTTGTCAAAACGCCACAAGCTGTTTTTAAAATTGCCGCCATCGGAAGCGTTGTCACCAATTCTGAATATCGCAACCAAGGTCTTTCTAAAACCATCATTACCGACTGTCTAGATCTTGCAAAAGCACAAGACTGTGACATTGCCATGCTCTGGACAAATCTTTATGACTTTTATCAAAAGATGGGATTTGCGTTGGCGGGTTTTGAGGTAAGTCTCACAATTGATTCTCATTTTGAAGTTCAAGTGGATCCTAAATTTAAAATTCTTAAAACGCACATGATCGATGCGAGTGCTATTCAAAAGTTACTTTCTCAACACACCATTACCACCTTGCGCTCACTCGAAGAAATCAAAAGATTTTTAAGTATTCCGAACTCCCATATCTACACTCTTTGGGAGCCAAATGGAACCATTGGTGCCTTTGCGGTTGAAGGCAAAGGGGCAGATCTTGGAGGATACATTCATGAGTGGGGAGGTAGCGTTTCAAGACTCTTACAACTCTTTAAGTACATTCAAACCGATCAAAACAAAGTTATCACCGTCATCTGCCCACGTCATTCCCAAAACCTCATAGAACAGTGTCGAAGAATGAAAGCCGGAGTTCACGAAGGGTTTTTAGGAATGATGAAAATTGTAAATGATGTTAGCCTTTTTCAAAAAATCCAAAGACACGTCAGACAAGACCTTGGTATCTCCAATCTTGTTCTTGATAAAAATAAAGATGAGTATCGAATTGGTACGGATGAACAATTTATTTGCACAACATCTGAGGGAGAAATTCTGCAATTTATTTTTGGTCCAAGATCATTTAACGATATCAAGGGACTAAATAAAAGTACCACAGAAACTCTTAACCGAATATTTCCTTTGCCTCTTTGGCTTTGGGGATGGGACTCGATATAATGAAAAATATAATAAAATTATTATTTGTTGGGCTCTGCCTAACACTTCTCTCTTGTGTCAAAGCTGGTAAATTGGAAGATGACGGACAGGTTTCTAACTCTGTGACAGAAGCGTTTCAGGCTTTTTCACGGGCAACACAAGGAACCAACCCCGACAGCCTTAAAAAAAATGAACAAGCCTTTTTCTACTCTATCGCAAAAACTTATTTAAATGAATATTCCGTTGTTGCTGTCGAGAGTTATAAAATATTAAATCTCGATTACAATGGCAGCTTTACAACTTCTGATGGAACTACTTATCGCGCGACAAATGTGTTTTTGCAACAAACTGATTATTCTCTTCCTACAAATGAACATCCAACCCCATCTCCCGTTAAATCTGTAGAAATCGATCTTCAACTTGTACCCTCTCCCTATCTTATATGGGTAAAAAATGGCGGAAATATGCCTCCCTATCAGGATTATTGGCTCTATAGCGGATTTGAAGACAATGGTGAAAAACTTTTTTATAATCTCAAAACCTATGATCGCGTAGAAAAGCTTCCTCAAAAACTCATTGATGAAAACCGCTGTTACGGCTTTGCTCAATGTGAGATTACGCTTCATTATGTTGAATTTGATGTTTATCAAAAAAATCCAGATACAGGAAAAATCCAACGCTACCACATAACGAATTCTTTTACGGGACAGCTTCCTTATCTCGCCTCTAACCCCAAACAATGCCTTGACACCAACGTCACGGTCAAAAACTCACAAGGTCAAGATATCGAGGTTCCCTATCAAGTTTGTCGCATTCTGACAGATTTTGTTCCTGGCTCCAATACAAGTTTATGAATTATTTTAAGTTACAAATCCAAAAGAATATTCTGATTGCAAATTTTTACGACCCCCTGTCTAAAAATGCGTTTGGCCTTGATGCGGCTAGAGAATTTGCAAAAATTCAGAAAGTAGTTTTAGACAAAAAGTATGATGGACTTATTTTAACCAGCCACAATGATATCTTTTGTTCTGGCGGAAACCTACAAGACTATGCTCGGCAAAAAAAAAGAGCCCAAGGAATCAGGGTGAATAATGAAATCACAAAAATCTTAAATAGTTTTTCTCAACTTGCTCTTCCCACCGTTGCCATCGTAAACGGAGATTGCTGGGGTGGCGGCCTTGAATGGCTATCTGCTTTTGATCAAGTTTACACTCTTCCTCACATTTATTTTGGAATGTGGCAAAGACGTATCGGTTTAACCTGGGGCTGGGGTGGCGGTAAGCGTTTGTGCAAGCGTCTTTCGGCTCACTCTCTGCTGACACTTCTCTTAAATGGAGCTTCCTTTGACGCTTATACTGCCCTTCATATCGGACTTGTCGATGCCATTTGCCCTCAGGATATCGCCTTAGAGAACGCCATAAATTGGATTGGCACACAGAGCGCTTTACCAAAAACTCCTATAAAAAAAATAAAAAATGAACTTCTAAATAATGAACGCAAAATCTTTCATTCTCTTTGGATGAATCCCGAACATCGAGCAATCTTAAAAAAATATACTCGTTAATATTATAAATTATTGAGCAGATTGCGATAAATGTCTTTGGCTTGGATAAACTCAACACCAACTTCTCTTGTTCCCGTGCTATCTCTTTTTGAGTTCCATATAACGCGTGCATTGACTTCATATGCCTTTTGAATCTCGTCTAAAACGATATTCATTCGCACAACGCCACGAATATCAACCTGATCTGTGTGCGCAATTTCCAAGAGTGCTCCTCCGCGAGAAAGATTCTTTATTTGAGTTGCATATTGCAAATGGCTTCCAACTTGCTCCAAGATTGCTGTCTGGTTTGTAAAAAATCTGCGATGTTCCTGAAGCGAAACGTCCCTACCGCTTACAAGTTTGTTTGTAATACCTAAAAATTCTTTATTTTGAAATGGTTTTTCTAAAAGAACAACTCTCCTCATTTTTCTACTTGCCTCTTTTGCCTGATGGCTGATCGCTTTTGAAACTAATAAAATTGGAGTTCCATACCCCGAAGCTCTTAAATTTTGTGCCTGTCTCATTTTTTCTAAATTTAAAATATCTTGATCCAAAATCGTTAGGCTTATCGATTGCGATGCCAATCGCTGAATCATTTGTTCATTTGAATGTGCTCGAATAATCTGATACAGCTTGCTACTGCTTAAGAGATTGTACATTTCCTGCAATGAATCAGACTGATAACCCACTAATAAAATTTTAGACATCATAAATACCTCGCGACTAGACCTTTATCGGTATACTCTCCCTTGCTTCATAAGGAACTTATCGTAATAACTTAATTATTTTTTGTATTTGAAAAAAGATTTAACAGATTTTTATAAAATGTATCTCAAAATGAAACAATCTCATCTAGCAAGTTTTAAGACACGATCCTTAACTTCTGCGACCATGACTGTAATGTCTTTTTCTAGGTCTTTAGAGCCAGACCACTTGTGTATTTGAAAAAAAATTTCGTTACGCAGTTCGTGTGGATTTTTCTGACTATACTCTAGCATAATCTTTTTAATGCGGCTTTTGTCAAAAAAAGTACCTCGAGAATTCTTAACTTTAAATATTCCGTCGCTCACAATAACTAGGCAATCCTTAGGGTTTAGGTGAATGGTGTGGGCATGTGTTTTACCCTTTGTTTGAATGCCAATTGCTGGTCCGGAAGACTCCAGTTCAATGATATTTTTTTCTTGGTCTTGATACAAGAGGGCGAGATTGAAGCCATAGTGAGCATAAGTCATTTCATAATTTCGTCTATTAATGAGAGCATAAAAAATATTGGCGGAATCCTGTTCTGTTATTTGTGGAACAAGCTCTTTAATGACCATTGCCAAAACTTTTTCTGGTGGCGCTCCTTTTTTTGTTTCGATATGACTTGTTAGCTTTAATAATACAGAAAGAAAAAGCGATGAAATACCGTAACCCGTACAACTTGATAAAAGAAGCGAGAAACGAAATCGATCCTCAATTTCAAAAATATCAAAATAGTCTCCGCCCGCAACGAGGCTTGACTCAAATTTGGTACTAAATTCAAATCCCGGAATATTTGGAAATTCTGTTGGAACAAGCTTTCCTTGAATTTTAACCGCCGTCTGAATTTGTTTTTTTAACTTTGAAATTAAATCTTCAATTTGTCCATTGAGGTGGACAAGCTCTTTTTTAAAAACTTTTAACTCTGCATCTTTTTGCCGAACAATATCTTCGAGCTCTTCGATTCGATCTTCAAGCTTCTTTTGGTCTTTCATTCTTACGATTCTAATTTCGAACACCGAACTGGGTCAATGAACTTGTATCGGATTCCAACCCAAGATTTCACTTAATCGTGAATTCTTCTGAGCCTGCTGAACGTCTAGGTCGAGGAGCTGCGGATAATGAAACGCCACCAATAATTTTAAAGATGGTACATGAACCTCTATTGGTCTTTGCTTTTGAATAATCACAACGACCTTCTGGGCTGGCAAACGGCTGAGCTCTTTAAGAGTGGGAACTTGCTCGCTATAAAGATACCACTTCAAAGAAGTGACGTTTTGTATCGAAAGACTTGATTGATTTATGGGGTTTAAAAACTCATTTCTAATTTTTTTTATCAATATGTTTTTTCCAAAACCAACATCCCAACCTATCGGCGCTTCTTCTTGATTTTCTATAATGCTTTCTATTTGAAAGGATGTTTGAGTTGTGTGTCTACCCAAAACTTTTTCAATCACCCTATTATAAATGTTGTTGAGTCTGACAATATCCAAATCAACATACTCTTCATACCACGACATTTGTGCTACCACTTTTGTAAGACGATCAACTTCCTTTACTTTTTCTTTCAAACTCATTTCTTGGTAATGATTATAAAAATAATTCATGACAAATGGCCTTAAGGACCAAATTGAAATGTTTTTAAAGTTTTCTTGCTGAATCTTAGGCAAAAGATGGCAAAAATTGAATTGATCCCATGGTCTATTTTCTGACGAACAAATATCCTTTTCGGAATAAATATTACCAATCCAATTATCTTTTATTTCATATCGTTCAGAATCCTTTTTGCCCCAAAATAAATACGAATAAATATCTGCGACGAGGACCTGAAGAAATTTATCGTTTTTAATTCCGTCAGAACCCCAATTCATAATCCAAGCTCTTAAAAGAGCATAGCGCACATTCCATCCCTCCCTCACTGCATCTCGCCCTAAAATAATTTTATTTTTTGATACTTCCCACCCTGGCGCCTCTTGTATTTGAATTGTTATTTTCTTATAGGGTATAAATAAAAGTTGTCTTTTTAGGCTTTCTTCAAATATCGCAACCTGCATTTGCACATTTTGCAAAAGCGCAAAGTCATTCAAAACAAATGTTCCGCTTGCCTTCTTTGACTCATAACAATTGGGGATTTCAACGGGGTTTCCCTCTCTCAAAATGTCTACGGCCTTGACAATAGTAGAAGAAATACAATTTTGCCTTTCCATAGTCCTGGAAAGCAAGGTCAGGATCAAAATAAAGTATATTACGGCCACAATTTTTAAGACCTTCATATAGCTCTTCTCTAGCAATTTTTAAGCCGCAAATGTAGAATAAGAGAAATCATCATGG
>JBDHWX010000091.1:0-7940 GCA_039810365.1 Bdellovibrionales bacterium
AACAATGGCAAAGAAAAAAGCTACAAGAAAGAAAGCTACTAAAAAAGCTACTAAGAAAAAAGCTACTAAGAAAAAAGCCACTAAAAAAAGAAGAAAGTAAGTCTTCTTTCCATCATCGCCTTTTCTAAGGTGGTATGGTCAAAGGCCTCTGGGCGCATTTGCTACCAGGGGCTTTTTTGTATCTAGCCCATGAAATAGAAAAAATGAACCATGTCTTACAAAATCTCAACTTTGAAGCGGTGCTGAAACCGCATTAGTCTTCCCTCAAAGACAAGAAGGCGTTAAACTCTGTCCATCTAAGACAAATCTATGGGCTACGGCCATTCAAATTAACAGGAGCGTTTTATCATGGTACATAAAAGAAAAAAAATAAGTGTTGTTGGTGCGGGTTTTGTTGGATCCACGTGTGCCCATTGGGCGGCATCCAAAGAACTTGGCGATGTTGTGTTACTCGATATTAATGAAGGGAGCGCAAAAGGACGAGCCCTAGACCTTTTTGAAGCCTCTCCTGTTGGACTTTTTGATTCCCACGTTATGGGAACCGCTCAATATAAAGATATTCAAGACTCCGATGTTGTCATTGTGACGGCGGGGCTTCCCAGAAAACCGGGCATGAGTCGCGATGATCTTCTTGCAACCAATTCCAAAATCATGAAAGAAGTTTGTCACGGCATTAAAGAATTTGCCCCCAACTCTGTTGTTATTGTGGTTAGCAACCCACTTGATGCCATGGCCTATGTTGCAAAACAAACTCTAGGTTTTCCTCGTGAACGAGTCATTGGCATGGCAGGAGTTTTAGATAGCGCACGCCTTAAAGCCTTTATCTCCGAAGAACTCAGCGTCAGCGTTAAAGATATTCAGGCTTTTGTATTGGGTGGTCATGGAGATACAATGGTCCCCATGCCACGACACTGTTCCGTTGGCGGAATTCCCCTCACCGAACTTTTACCAAAAGACAAGATTGACGCTATCGTAAAGCGCACCCGCGAAGGAGGAGCAGAAATTGTCGGCCTTCTTAAAACAGGATCTGCTTACTATGCACCAAGCGCCTCTGCTGTACAGATGGCAGAAGCCATTATTAAAGATCAAAAACGAATTCTTCCTTGTGCCGCCTATCTTGAGGGCGAATATGGTGTAAATGGCTTTTTTGTGGGCGTTCTTTGCACCCTTGGTGGCAAAGGTTTAGAAAAAGTTATGGAAATCAAACTCAACGACGAAGAAAAAAAGGGCCTTGATCACTCAATTCAAGCAGTTCATGGTCTTGTCGACGCCCTTAAAAAAGTTCAGTAAGAGAAAGGCTAATTCATGAACATTCACGAGTATCAGGCAAAAAAATTATTAAGAGACTTTCAAGTTCCAACTTTAAAAGGAGCTATTGCCAAAACACCAGAAGAAGCCGTTGAGGTTGCCAAATCCCTTGGTGGCAATATCTGGGTGGTCAAGGCACAAATTCATGCCGGCGGTAGGGGAAAAGGCGGAGGTGTTAAGGTTGCCAAATCTCTTGATGAAGTACGCGATTATGCAAAAAAAATTATTGGAATGCAGCTGGTAACCCATCAAACAGGTCCAGAGGGTAAAAAGGTCAATCAAGTTTTGATCGAGCAAGGCTGTGATATCAAAAAAGAATATTATCTTGCTGCCGTAGTCGATCGAGATACCAGTAAAGTTGCCATGATGGCCTCTCGCGAAGGCGGAATGGATATCGAAGAAGTTGCCCATAAGACTCCAGAAAAAATCATTTCTGTTACCATTGATGCTGCAACAGGATTTCAATCTTATCATGCTCGAAAACTTTGCTACGGAATTGAAATGCCCCAAGAACTTCACAAAAAAGCTTTCCAATTTATGAAAGGTCTTTACGAATGTTTTGTTGCAAAAGATTGTGCGCTAGCCGAAATCAATCCTCTCGTCGAAACAAAAGCCGGAGACGTTCTGGCCCTTGATGCAAAAATGAACTTCGATTCCAATGCCCTTTATCGTCATCCTGATGTTGTCGAAATGCGCGATCTCACAGAAGAAAATCCAGAAGAAATTGAGGCCAGAAAATTTGATCTTGCTTTCATTAAACTCGATGGCCAAATTGGATGCCTTGTTAATGGTGCAGGCCTTGCCATGTCCACAATGGATATCATTAAACTGCACGGCGGAAGCCCCGCAAATTTTTTAGATGTCGGTGGTGGTGCAAATAAAGAAAAGGTCACCAACGCTTTTAAAATTATTTTAAAAGATCCCAACGTCAAAGCTATTTTAGTAAATATTTTTGGCGGTATTATGAAGTGTGACATCATTGCAGAAGGTGTCATTGCTGCAAGTAAAGAAGTTGGGCTAAAAGTGCCTCTTGTTGTAAGACTTGAAGGCACCAATGTTGAACAAGGTAAGAAGATTTTAAAAGATAGCGGTCTTAATATTATTTCTGCAACGGATCTCACAGATGCAGCAAAAAAAGCCGTTGCAGCAGCAAAGGGGGCATAGTTATGGCAATCCTTATTAATAAAAACACAAAAGTTATTTGCCAAGGAATCACTGGCTCTCAAGGCACATTTCACTCTGAACAAGCTATCGCCTATGGAACCCAAATGGTTGGGGGAGTCACCCCTGGAAAAGGTGGCCAAAAACACCTTGGACTTCCTGTTTTTAATACTGTTCACGAAGCTAAAGAAAAAACAAAGTGCAATGCAAGTGTCATTTATGTTCCACCGCCATTTGCCGCTGATTCTATTTTGGAAGCCATTGATGCTGGAATCGAACTTATCATTTGTATTACCGAGGGGATCCCCGTTCTCGATATGGTTCGAGTGAAAAAAGCTCTTTTAACAAGTAAATCTCGTCTCATTGGACCAAACTGCCCCGGCGTTATTACTCCCGGTCAATGCAAAATTGGAATTATGCCTGGCTATATTCATAAACCAGGAAAAATTGGCGTTCTTTCAAGGTCTGGAACTCTCACTTACGAAGCTGTTCACCAGCTTTCAACAATTGGCCTTGGCCAAAGTACTTGTGTGGGGATTGGCGGAGATCCTGTGAATGGGACCAATTTCGTCGACGTTTTAGAGCTCTACAATAAAGACCCAGAAACCGAGGCTGTTATTATGATTGGTGAAATTGGTGGATCAGCAGAAGAAACTGCTGCTGATTATATTAAGCGTGAGTTTAAAAAACCTGTTGCTGCCTTTATTGCAGGCTCTTCTGCTCCAAAGGGAAAGCGCATGGGACATGCTGGTGCAATTATCAGTGGCGGCAAAGGAACTGCCGAGGCAAAGTTTGAAGCTCTCAAATCTGCTGGATGCGCCATTGCAAGATCTCCTGCTGATCTTGGAACGACCTTGAAAGCTTCTCTTTAACCTGCTAGACAATTTTGAATGATCAAAATTGTCTTTTTCTTTTTATTTCTTATAAGTTCCCTTGATATCGCTTTTGCCACCCGCATAAGCGATATCGAAGCTCTCAAAACAAAAGAGCCAAGCCTCCTCAATTCTTATTTAGATCTTATGGTCCAGAAAAAGCTTCTTCACCAAAGCTCTGCAAAACTCAAGCATCGCCAACTCCTTAAAAAAAATGGTGGGCTTTGTGCCTTTACCGCCAATACCGATGCTATCCAGGCCGTCAGTCAATATTTTCGTCTCTACACCGGAAAGTTTCTCAAACGCCCTGATTATTTTTTATATCAGGTTATTGATGAGGCAAGATCTTTTATGGAAGACGATCCCACTTATAATGGCATTGATTTCCCGGAGCTTGTCCATTACACAAAAGAGGTTCTTGAACAATACGGCCTTAATGATTTTATCCGATATAAGCTTGTTTCTGATTTTAAACAATTAAATCCCGATTTGATGAACCAGCAGTATTGGAAGCTCCGACTTATTGGTATGATTTCTCAAAATAAAGAAGAGGGCCACACCGTCGTCTTATTACGCGCAGATAAGGCGCAAAAAATACTCTATATTTCTGATCCCAACTTTCCAAATCAAGTTGTCCCTGTTCCATACAAAACAGATCACCAAAAAGTTCGTCTTTTCTTAAATTCTTCTTGGTTTCCCGGGTTTCAGCCGGCAACGGTTGATCAAATTATCGAAATTTCTATCCCGCGGGATTAAGTTTTTCATTTTTGTTGCCTGAATCTTCTCTCGTTGTTATGAATTTAACTCATAACTACGGGAGCTTTTATGGCAAAAGAAAAAACGTTTTCTATTATTAAACCTAACGCAATGAAGAAAAATGCTATTGGTGATATCATTTCTATGTTTGAATCCAATGGGCTTAAGGTTGTTGCTGCCAAGATTACTCTTCTTTCTAAATCAAAAGCAGAAGAGTTTTATGCAGAGCACAAGGGCCGTCCTTTTTTTGGTGAACTCGTTTCTTTTATGACTTCTGGACCCGTCATGCTCATGTGTTTGGCTGGCGAAAATGCTGTTGCAAAAAACCGTGAAATTATGGGCGCCACAGACCCTAAAAAAGCAGGACCCGGAACAATTCGCTCTAAGTTTGGCGATAACGTTGGCGAAAATGCTGTTCATGGTTCTGATAGCCCTGCTTCTGCCGAAAGAGAGCTCAGCCTATTTTTTGAAAAAATCGAACTCTATCTAGAAGAAAAATAGATTGTCGTTTCTATTATCACAGGTATAAAATTATACCTGTGATAAAAAGTATTTTTTTTCTCATAGGTTGTAGTATTTTTCTTGCCTCCTGCGCTTCTACCCAAAAAAAAGAAGAGCGTGCAGCCTTGTATCTCCAAATTGGAAATGATTATCTGGAGCAGCGCGATTACCCCAGCGCTCTCAACAACCTTATAGAAGCAGATCGCCTTGCCCCCAACAATCCCATGATTTTAAACTCTCTTGGAATGCTTTATTTTTACAGAGAAAAATACGATACCGCCTTAGATTACCTCAAAAGAGCCATTCAAGCCTCCCCTACTTACACCGATGCACGTACCAATTATGCCAGAGTCTTAATTGCTCTGGCTCAGTATAATTCGGCCATTCAACAACTTGGTATTGTCTTAAAAGATTTAACATATGCACAGCTAGATAAAGCCTACACCAATCTCGGTCTTGCTTACTTGCGTAAAGATAATTATAAAAAGGCAAAAAATTACTTTTCTAAAGCCATTGCAAGCAATCAACACTATTGTCCGGCCTATGGTTTTTACGGTCAGACACTTTTAAAAGCAAAAGAGTATCAAACAGCCTCTGGTGTTTTCGACCAGGCTCTCAGAACATGTGAAATTGATCTTGATGAGTTGAACTATTACAGCGCTTTAGCAAACTATAACTTAAAAAAAATACCCCAAGCCCGTGCCCGTCTCCAAGAAATCATTAATAGTAATCCGGCGGGCCGATATGCAGAAAAAGCACAAAAGCTTTTATCTCTTTTGGAGCAAGATAAAAAATGAAAGAAATCGGAAATAAGCTTCGCCAAGCAAGAACAAATAAAAATCTTACGATCCAAGACGTTGCAACAGCAATCAAGGTAAATGTCAAAACCCTCGAGTCTATCGAAGAGGGAAACCTCGACAATCTTCCCGCAAAACCCTTCTTAAGGGGGTTTGTTCAGGCCTATGCAAAATATCTTGGACTTGATGTTGATGATATTATGGCCCAATTTCTTGAGCTACAAGGATCGACAAGGCCACGCCCCATGACGACAGAGGAACTTTCTCAGGTCGAACAATCCAATCATGAAGAAATACAAAAGCGCGTGGATCTTTATAAAAAAATTGCCTATGTGGTTGTTGCGATACTTGCGCTATCTCTTATCTACAGCATCCAAAGAATTGTTCGAAGATACGAAGCCGAATCACAAAGTGCAAAAATGCAAAAAGAGGCTGTTCTCTCTCAAATGAACCCTAGCGAACCCCCAGTCCCAGCACAAGAGAAACCTCAAGAGTCACCATCCAGCACTCCTTCTCCAGAAACAGATAATAAAAAAGACTCCGCGCCTACGACAAAAGAATTACCTAAAGAAAATCTCTCCAATAAACCAGACGTAAAAAAAGAAGATGTCTCCCCGACAAAGTTACAAACACCCCCTTCTCAAGAGATTAAAAAAGAGGAACCAAAAACCGAACCTGTTGCGGCTAAGACCGCTGCTCCCGAAATCAAGAAGGATCCCGTTCCTTTGAAAGAATCACCCAAAGAAACTCCTACAAATAAAACTGACACAAAAAAAGAGGAGCCTAAAAAAGAAGAAGGCTCTCCTGCCACCGGAAAAACACACCCACAAGAGGTTATCATGGAGGCCCTTGATAACGTAGAGATTCGTTATTCTAAAGATGGAGAAAAAGAAAAATCTATTCGGTTAAAACCCGAACAAGTTTTTATTTTAAAAGCAACCTCGCAATTGACCCTACAAATCAGTGACGGAGGCGCTGTAAACCTATCCCATAATGGTAAAGACAAGGGTGTCCCTGGAAGCCTTGGCAAACCTACAAAAATATCTTATCCGTGAAGAAACTTTTTGTTTTTAGCATTCTTATATTTCTTATTCTATTTTATGGTATTTATTTAAGCTGGTATCAGTTTAAAATAAGAACCACTGGTGGCGAACTTTCCAGCAGTCCTTATTATGATTATCGAGGCATCACGAACGTACACTCTGATGCCAGTACGGGAAGTGCATCTTACTCTGAAATTTTGAAAAGTGCTAAAAATCTAAAGTACGATTTTATTATTTTTACTGAGGTTGGGATTCCCTCTCGTCCCTTTTTTGTTGAAGGCGTGTTTCAAGATATTATTGTTCTTGCTGGCGGCATGTACCCGTATTTTGACTCTCGTCTTTTATTCTATGGAGGAACCCCCGACGAACCTCCCGCTGGCCAATCCCAAACACAAGTCTTTTTTGCAGATCTCCTTTCTCGTCAGCACTCTTTAGATGAAGGACTTGTCGTTTTAGCACATCCCTTTTATGGAAGATTTTCGTGGAAAGGCGATTATCCTCCAGGTCTTGACGGCGTTGAGGTTTTGAATCTTAAAAGTGTTTTAGAAAAATCGTGGAAAGAAAATAAACTCCGAGTTGTTTCTAGTCTTTTTATTTATATGTTTAACCCCAATTTAGCCTTCTTAAATATTTTTTCAAATCCCACAGACGAACTCGTCTTGTGGGACCGTCTCAATAAAAATCATCACGTTGCAGGATATGCTGGTAACGATACCAATGCCAAAATCCCCCTGGGAGATGATCGATTTATTAAATTTCCGAGTTATGAAACCTCTTTTAATCTTGTCAGCAATCATATTTTAACACAAACAGAGCTCACAGGTGATTTTAAAAATGACAAGAACAAAATATTAACGGCACTCAAAAATGGACAGTTTTATTTTTCTCTTGATCTATTGGGAAATCCAAACGGGTTTTATACAGAAATTCAAGATGGCAAAAGAGTTTTCCCTCTGGGGTCAACGATAAAGCTTGGACAAAAAACAAAACTCTTTATTAGCTTGCCACACGATCTACGAACACCTTTCCAAATTAATGTCCTTCGTGACGGAGAATCCTTTTATACCTCAACGGCTAAAGAAACCGCGCTCAACATTACAACTCCCGGGAATTATCGCATCGAGGTTCGAATCAATCCGCAAGTTCCTCTTTGGGGAGTCAACAAATGGATTCCCTGGATTTACACCAATAACTTTTTTGTAAAATAATTTTTAGTCTAAACCAAGAAGATCCAGTTGCTTTGGCTTTTTTTCTATTTGCGGAAATACAAGCGGCCTTCCAGATATTTGGACAAGTGTTTCGAGTGATGGAATCTGACCATTGATAGTAAGCTTATTCAAAAGATGATGAAATAAATATCCCGTATAGGTTGCATCATGTTGCGCTCTATGAAAAACATCTGCTTCAATTTTAAGATGATTGACAAGTGTCCCGAGCTTGTAATTCATAAGGCCAGGAATCACCTTTTTAGAAAGAGCTAACGTATCAAGAACAACACCTTT
>JBDHWX010000092.1:0-7794 GCA_039810365.1 Bdellovibrionales bacterium
TTTTGGTTGATGATTGTGTCAATGGCAATCGCCGTTTTCCCTGTTTGTCTGTCTCCAATAATTAATTCTCTCTGACCTCTTCCAATGGGAATCATGGAGTCAATGGCCTTAATACCTGTTTGAAGAGGCTCGTTCACTGGCGCTCTTTTGACGATTCCAGGAGCCTTCACATCTACGACGCGTGTTTGTGTTGTTTTAAGAGGGCCCTGACCATCAATAACGTTTCCAAGTCCATCGACCACTCGGCCCAAGAGCGCTTCTCCAACGGGAACCTCAACAATTCTTTTTGTTCTTTTAACAGAGTCGCCTTCTTTGACTTTATAATCATCGCCAAAAATAACGGCACCAACAGCATTGTTTTCTAGGTTGAGGGCCATTCCGTAAACTTCTCCAGGAAACTCAACAAGCTCTCCCATCATCACATTGTCGAGGCCATAGATTCTCGCAACACCGTCTCCCACAGAAAGAACACTTCCTGTTTCGTGTACCTCAAGAGTTTTTGAATAGTTTTTAATTTGTTCTTTTAACACTCTTGTAATTTCGTCTGCTCGGATTTCCAATCCCATTCCTCCGGTTGGCCGGCTTGTGCCAGCTTTGGTTTCTTAATTAATTTGCTTTACTTACTTCTTCCTTAAGCCTTAAGAGCTGTGTGCTGAGCGATCCGTCAAATGTAAAGCTGCCGGCTCGCGCAGAGATTCCGCCAATAAGCTTTTCATCTGTCTTATAGTCTAAAAGCGGCTTTCTCTTTGTGAATTTTTCTATAGCTCTTTCTATCTCTTTTTTTTCTGTCTGATCAATCTCTGTTGCAGAAAGAACGTCTCCTCTTAACACATTATTTTTTTCATCACTAATCGCCTCAAAGCAAGACACGACCTCCTCTAAGTTTCCAAGCCTGTCTTTTGCTGCCATAACAGAAAGAAGCCCTTTAATATTTTCATTTAAAGAGAGGCTTGCTGTAATTTGAAAAATGGCAATTCCCTTTTCTTTTCTAGAAAGAACAGGGGATGAAAGAAGTTTTTTTAGTTCTTTGTTTTCAATTTTTGCTTGTACTTTTCTAAGCTGCTGAAGAGCGATCTCTTCTTTGTCTCCGTTGAGAGTTTCAAAGAGAGCCTTCGCATACCGCTTAGATACTTCAGAGTATTTCTTCATTGGGCAGCCCCTATACCGTCAACAAACTGTCTTTCTAAATTTTTTTGGTCTGCAGGGCCAATCGTTTTTTGAATGTTCTCTCGCGCATAGAGCAGGGCTTCTTCGAGAGCTTCTTTTCTTAGATCTTGCTTTGCTTTTTCTAATTCAAAGGCCGCTGTTTTTTTTGCATCTTGTATCATGTTGTGTGCTATTTGATCAGCCTCGCGAATGAGTTTTGATTTTAACTCTTTTGCCTCGGCTTGTGCTTTTTCCACGTAAGCCGCTTCTTCTTCTTTTAGGTTAGAAAGCTTTAAAACAACATCTTTATGTTGAGTTTCGGCCTCTTTGTATGCCTGAGCCGCATTTTCTTTTGCTTTTTCGTGGGCCGTTGCTCGAGATGAAAAATAATCTTTTATTTTTTGCTTAGTAAAATAATAAAGAACGCCAATTAAAATAACGACATTGATTGCCTGATAAAGAACAGCCTTTGGAATATGTATTGCCTCATGTTCTGTCATGACTGTAAGTCCTTACTTAAAATCTTTTTTTGAATTTCTTTTCCTATTTCTGCAATATGAATCTTCATTTCGCTTCTGGCTTTGTTAGATTCAGACTCTATTTCTTTGCGCGTGGCTAAAACAACGCTTGCCGCTTCTTTTCTGACTTTTTCCATTGTCGTTGCTTGATAAGTTTGCGCCTCTTTGTTTGCAGATTCAAAATAGGACTGAACCTTTGTATTTACCTCTTGTGCCTTGGCTTCGTATTCTTGATGGAGAGCTTGAGATTCTTCTCGTAGTTTTTCGGCATTTTCTTGAAAGCCCGTCGTGGCGGCAACTCTTGCCTCATAAGATTTAAGATATGGTTTAAAAACAAGTCTGCTTAAAAAAACATAGGTTACGCAGAATATGGCAAGTTGATAGAAAAAGGTTGAGTCAATACCAAGTTTGTATAGTAAGTCCATTAAGATGAAATCCTAAACTTTTATTCTTCTTATCAAAATTGAGAATTTTGTAGCATCTCTAGTTTGACGAAGCAACAGTTAGGATTTGGGCATATGCGTCGCTCCCTCGAAGACAACGCCTTCTTCTATTTTAAGGCTGGGTGTTGTGACTGTCCCTTTAAATATCGCCGGCGGATACATCTGAACCCGCCTTCTTGCAAAAATATTCCCCTTAACTTTTCCGCTGATAACAACAAGGTCTGCTTCAATTTGAGCTTCGATTTCAGCTCCGGCATCTACCACAAGGGTATCCTTGGTAAAAATTTCTCCCTTAAATTTGCCGGCAATACGAACGGTTCCCTCAAAGGTTAACTGTCCCTCAAAGGATGCCCCTTTATCAATGAGAGCCGTTACGTGATCAAAGCTTTTGGCCTCTGTTAGAGTGTTTGCGTGTTCGAAGGCTTCCATGTTCCCTTTATTCTATCTGTAATTTGCGTTAATTCTTCGTCGGAATAGTAATAAATTACAACCTTGCCCGAACCATTAGTGTAATCAATTTTTACCTTAGTACCTAGCGTTTTTTGTAGCTCCTCTGAAATGAGATCTATTAGGCCAAGGGTTGTTTCGTCTCCAGTTTTTGCCTCTTTTGTTCGCGTTGCATGTTTAACTAATTTTTCTGCTGCGCGAACCGTAAGCTTTTCTGATGCTATTTTTTTAGCCACCTCTTTTTGCTTAGCCGGATCTTGGATAGCCAAAAGAGCTTTTGCGTGACCAGCAGAAATTTCTCCGTTCATGAGCATGGCCTTAACTTCTGCTACAAGACTTAAAAGCCTTAGTGTGTTGGCAACCGTTGCTCTATCTTTGCCAACTTTTTCAGATATTTGCTGTTGTGTTAGATGAAAATCTCTTGCTAGTTGCTCGTAGGCTTCCGCTTCTTCAATGGGATTTAAATTTTCTCTTTGGATATTCTCAATAAGAGCAAGCTCTAAAGATTTTTGATCATCAATATCTTTTAAAATAACAGGTACTTCTTGAAGACCCGCCTGTTGTGCGGCTCTCCATCTTCTTTCACCCGCAATAATTTCAAATTCACCCTTAAGGTTTTTTCGTGCAACGATGGGCTGCAAAATTCCCTGTTCTTTGATTGAGGCCGAAAGCTCCGATATTTTTTCTTTATCAAAAACCCTTCTTGGTTGGTAATTATTAACAACAAGTTTTTCAATGGGGATCTGCCAAACACGGGCCTCTTCTGGAATTTCTTTTTCTACTTCTTTTATAACCTCTTTGATAACTTCCCTAACAAGAACTTTGGGCTCTGTTGACTCTAATGCTGATTTTGCAGCCGCTTCAGCCGTTGCCATTGCGTGATTGTTTAATTTTTCGTGTTCATCTTTTTTTTCAGTTGAAAGATCAGATACAACGCCACCGGCAAGCTCTGAACCAAAAAGGCTTCCAAGCCCGCGACCAAGCCCCCTGTTGTGACCCTGTTTTTCTAACTCAGACATTTGCCTCTCCTTGTTCAAAGCGTTCTGCTCTTGTGTCTTGCTGTGTTTTTGCGGCTCCGTAAACTTGCTGATCAAGTTCTTGAGCAAGTTCTAAATATTTCATAGCCCCAACAGATTTATTGTCATAGTGAAGAATGGATCTTCCGTGGCTTGGGGCCTCGCTGAGGCGAACGTTCCTTGGAATAATGGATTTAAAGACTTTTTCGCCAAAGTGATTTTGAATTTCTGATACGACCTGATGGCTTAGGTTGTTTCGTGTATCAAACATTGTTAAGACAATGCCCTCAATTTTAAGTCGCGGATTAATTCTCTTTTTCACAAGGCCTGCGGTATTTAAAAGCTGGCTCAAACCCTCAAGCGCATAATACTCGCACTGAAGCGGAACCAGAAAACTATGGCTAGCCGCCAGAGCATTAAGGGTTAAAAGACCCAAAGACGGCGGACAATCTATAAATATATATTCGTAATCATTTTCAACTAGACTAAGGGCTTGCTTTAATCTAAACTCTCGATTCTCTGCGTCAACAAGTTCAATTTCTGCCCCAACCAAATCGTTGTTGGCCGTAATGATATCCAAATTTTGAACACTGGTCTTTTGTATTACATTTTGGATTGGTTGTGTTCCGATAAGACAGTGATAGATATTGGCGTCCTGATTTTCATGTCTTTTAACGCCAAGTCCACTTGAGGCGTTTCCCTGCGGGTCTAAATCTATTAATAGAACCTTCCTGCCGAGTTCGGCAAGTGCGGCCGATAGATTTACTGACGTTGTTGTTTTTCCAACACCGCCTTTTTGATTGGCTATGCAAATTATCCTACTCATTGATGCCTTCCTCCCTGTAGATAGTCATTTGGATATTCATTTTGACCATTATTGTTCTACGTGGAACACTTTAGTTGTCTTAATGTTTTACCGAATAAAGCATCATGATAACAAGAAATTTTTACTTGTTTTTAATTTTACTTGCGATTGCGACTGGTTGCAAAAAAATCCTTCACAATCCAGAAACCATTGATCCCACATATCTAGATTTTGTTTCTGAATCAGAAAAAATTAAAAAAGAGGCCGAAGCAAAAGAAAAAGAGCTGGGGGGCTATAGGGAAGGGTTGGCCGCAGCGCCAGAAATTGGGCCAGATAAAAAAACACTGCGAGATAATGTATATAAAGCTGAAGGCGACTTGGCAAAACTACGTCAAAAACAAAAATATTATGAACTCTCTGCTTCTAGCAGGCAAATTTATGTGCGAAAAAAGTATTTAGAGTTTTATAAAAACAATAAAGCATGGGATCCAAAGTCTTCGGCAGATGCTTATTTTAAAAATAAAGAACTACAATCAGAGCCAAAACGCTGGAGTCGCGGCGATAAGGCTAATTTGGATCCAAAAAAACAAGAAAATAAGGAAAATCAGAAGAAAGCTGAGTAGTCATGCTGTTTTTACAGATTTTATGACAACTCTTGCGCCAAGGTTTTCTGGAAGATCGTATTCAAATCCCATATCGTTGTTCCACGTGGAACTAATTTGATTTGGCAACGCTGTGAGTTCGCTAAACCAATCCGGGCCCTTTAAGGAATAGACAACCGATCCCACGGGTACAATTTTGTTTGCCATAAGAAGAATTCTCGCCAAATTTGCAAAGGCTCGTGAAATAATCACAGTTTTTTGTGTTGCCGTGATATTTTCTGCACGTGTTTGAAAAACCTTTGCATTTTTCAGTTCAAGTCGAGCTAACATATGTTTAAGGTATTCAGCCTTTCTCTCGTCAACCTCCACAAGGTTTGCTTGAATATCCGGATAAAGGATCGCCATAATAAGGCCAGGAAACCCGTTGCCAGAACCAAAATCATAAATCTCTTTTATCCCGCCAAGGTCCCCATAAATATACTCACATGCCTTTATGCTGTCTAAAAAGTGCAGGATATCCGCATTTTTTTCTGTATATGTAGAAATCAAATTGAGTTTTTGATTAAATCTTAAAAGTTCAACGTGATAAAGCCTGAGTGCGCTCAAGGTATCTACCGATAAACTACTTATATAATTACGAATTCTCCATTCTGCTTCCATACCTTCTCCGTGCTAAACTTCAAGTTGTCGAATTTTCCTTTTGCCCTTGAGGTGAATCAAAATTGCCTGTATCGCTGAGGGATTAACGCCACTAATTCTTTGCGCTTGTCCTATGGTTATTGGCTTCACTTTTTTTAGCTTTTCAATTTCTTCGTTAGAAAGCCCACGAACCTGACAATAGTCCAGTCCTTCTTCTATACCATAAGATTCTAGCTTCTTGGACTGCTCTATTAATTCCCTTTGTCTTTTTATATACCCACTATACTTTGTTTCAATTTCTACAGGTTCATAAATTTCTGGGTCTGCAATAACTCCAAAGCCTAGTTCCGTTAACTTTTGATAATCAATTTCTGCTCTGCGTAATAATGTGCTGAGTGTTGACGGCTTTAACAGTTCTTTTGTTCCTGCATTCTTTAACTTTTCGTTCATTTCCTTTGTTGGATATATAATCGTATTTTCCAAATAAGAAAATTCTCTTTTTCTCTCTTCGCGAAAACTTAAGACTTTATTGTAGCTTTCGTCACCGATTAACCCTAGACCTCGACCTATGTCGAGGAGTCGGTCTTCTGTGTTATCTTCCCTTAGCATCAGTCGGTATTCTGCGCGAGAAGTAAACATCCTGTATGGCTCTTGCGTTCCCTTTGTCACAAGGTCATCAATTAGAACACCAATGTAGGCCTGATCTCTTCTTAATATAAGAGGTTCTTTTTCTAAAATTTGATGAGCGGCATTGATCCCGGCCATAAGTCCCTGGGCTGCAGCCTCTTCGTATCCGCTTGTCCCATTAATTTGCCCAGCTAAAAATAAGTTTTCTATGGCTCTTGTCTCAAGTGTTTGGTTAATTTGTGTTGGCTCTATAAAATCATACTCAACGGCATACCCGTATCGGGCAAACTTCACATTTTCTAAACCAGGTATTGTTCTAATAAATTTTTCCTGAACTTCTGCCGGCAGACTTGTGGAAATTCCTTGAAGATAAATAAGGTCTGTAGAAAGTCCCTCTGGTTCTAAAAAAGTTTGATGGCGTGTTTTTTCTGCGAAACGAACAACCTTATCTTCAATACTTGGGCAATATCGAGGTCCCGTTCCCTCAATAATTCCACAATAAAGAGGAGACTTATCTAAGTTTTTTCTTATGAGTTCGTGGGTCTCTTCGCTTGTGTGAGCCAGGTAACAGTTGACCTGTGGTAGTTGATATTTTCTCGGGCTTCTTAAACTAAAGGGGTAAAATTTACTGTCTCCGCTTTGTGTGGCCATATTTGAAAAATCAATGGAGTTTTTTAATAGTCTTGGAGGGGTTCCCGTTTTTAGTCTCAAAACTTGAAATCCAAAGGATTTAAGCTGATCAGATAAGCCTGTCGTTGCGTGATCTCCAATGCGACCACCAGATTCTTGTTTAAGTCCAACGTGCATAACGGCATTCATAAATGTGCCCGTGGTGATAATCACTTTTTTTGAATAAACAAGAGAGCCGTCATGAAGAGCAACACCATGACATTTTGAGCCTACTAAAATTAAAGATTTTACTTCTGTCTGCAAGATGGTGAGATTTTTTTGTTCTCTCAATGTCTGACTCATTTTTTTAACATAAAGATCTTTGTCACACTGAGTACGCGAGCCACGAACTGCGGGGCCTTTGCGAGAATTGAGCCTTTTATATTGTATGCAGCTTTCGTCTGTGGCAAAGCCCATTTCTCCACCAAGAGCATCGATTTCTCGAACCATGTGTCCCTTGGCAAGGCCACCAATAGCGGGGTTGCAACTCATGTATCCAATACGATCAAGATTTGTTGTTGCAATCATTGTATTTAAGCCAAGCCTCGAGCAAACAAGGGCCGCTTCTATGCCGGCGTGTCCTGCGCCCACAACGACAACATCAAATTGTTTGTTTCTGTCAAATTGGTGCATCACTTTCCTATACAAAATTCCTGAAAAACTTTTTCTAAAACTTGATCGTCATATTTTTCACCCAAAAGCTCCATAATCCCCTCAAGTCCATCTCGTAACTCAAAGGCTAAAAATTCTGGTGATGCCTCTTGTGTGCAAAGATCCATCGCCCTATCAAAGCACGCTTTTGTTTTTTGTAGGGTTTCAAATTGTCTTGTTTTTAAAACAAAGGCAGATGTTTCGTGAAACTCTTTTTTCAACTGACTCTCA
>JBDHWX010000093.1:0-7793 GCA_039810365.1 Bdellovibrionales bacterium
AGAATCCCCCATCTTTTAAATGAACGCTCATTCTATTTCAAAATCGTCAAATGGCAAGGAGTGCAAAAACTTCATAACGCACCACTAAACCATTATGAAAACAAAACAAATCTAAGAAAAATTGCAGAAAATTTTAGTTTGTGACTTCAAGATATGCTCATGTTTACCGGGGGGGGTATTTCATGTGGGGTAAGTTCTATTCCTGTCTATTTTTTATTTTATTTTTTTCGTTAACAAGTCATGCGGCCGTTCGATGCGAAAAGCTCTTTGAAGCTCAGAAATTTGGACAGATCACTCCATGGTTTGATCATGTGCAGAGTTATTCTAAGTTGGCGGAAAAGCAAAGTGATGTAAAAGATCAATGTGCCTTTGGGACGTGCCATCTTTATTCTTACATGTCTCAATTTGAACAGACCTATCAAGCCAGAACCAACAAGGATATTAAAATTTCTGCAGACTATATAACAGCGGGCTGGCTTTATTTTGTGGCAAATAGTGTTTTGCGTGACGAGAACAATAAAGTTAGGATTCAACTTGGCGAGGTTCCAATTTTTTCTCGAGATCTTTTTGAAGAAATTGGTATTATTCCTGATAGTGCGTGGACAGGATCCCGCGAGTTTTATTCGAGAGAATTGGCCGACAAAGTCATAAGTAGCCTAGAAAACATTATAGAACGCTATAAGTTTTTGCGAAACTTAGAGACGGACTCAAAGAAAAGAGAAGAACTTTTAAGACAATTTGAAATAGTCATTGATAAATTCTTTTCTGATAATATCGGGACTCCTCCGAAAAAGTTTGTTTACGCAGGAAAGACTTACACGCCAAAGCAATTTCAGCGAAAATTTTTTCCTGAGCTAGCAAGAGATGTTCTTCAACTTGTCTTTACAAAGAATCAGTCCGAAGAAGGTTATTTAACACCAGATGGAAAATTTTTGTTCACCGATGTTAATACAATGGAAAAAGTCATACAGGAATTGGTGGATCAAAATAAAGATGTTTATATTGGATTTGAAGTTGATTCCCAGTTTATTGATCATAAGACGGGGATAATGTCGATAGCGGCCTTTGGCTATGACCCTAACCATACTCCCATCCCGCGTAGTGTTCGAAAAAGAAAATTTGGCGGCCATGCCGTTTTGGTTGTGGGTTATGATAAGGATCCTGTCACAGGAAAGATTATCAAATGGAAAATTAAAAACAGCTGGGGAGAAGGGGCTGGAGATAAGGGGTATTATCACATGTATGCTGATTACTTTTATAACTATATTAATGCAGTTCTTTTATACCCAGAAGATGTGACAAGCTTGAATATTCGTGGAGTTTTTCCTGAACAACTTGAGTTTGACTTTTCCGAGCCTCAGCAGAAGTAAGAAAGTAGGGCTGTAACGCGGCGAAACGAGAGAGAGTTTTTGTTCCATCTGCGCACAAGCAAGTAAGGTATGATCTAGGTCATTTGACACATCTTTTTTCTTTTGAGTTCTTTTGTGTTTAGGACTATGTCTGAGTTGTAATGTGAATATAAAAAAAGGGGGATTTATGCGTTTATTAACGGCCTTAATAGCAGTTTTATTTTTAGGATCTTTTGTTTTTGCAGCAGGAGAGCCGCTAAAGGTGGAACGGTCTAATTTTAGCGAAGCGTTCATGCCATATGGATTTGATAGCAACGATAATATTCAGCTTACATTTGATGGATGGTTTCCGAATTCTTGTTATATGCCTGGTCCAACAGGTTGGCGCTTGGATAAGAATAATACCATTGTCATTGATGCCAACGCTTATGTGAGAGATGGACTTTGTTTGCAAATGTTGATTCCAAGACAACAAGTGCTAGATATCGGCATGTTGGGAGCGGGAGACTATAATGTAAAATCGGAAACAGGTACAGAGTATGGCAAGCTGCGTGTTAAGGATGCAAGAACCAACAACGAAGATGACTATCTTTATGCTCCGGTATCTCAAGCTTATTATAAATGGGATGGAAAACAAAATGTTGTCATGATCAGTGGTCGATTTGCTAATAGCTGTATGTCTTTGGGAGATGTTTTAGTTGATGTGCAGCCCAACGTGGTTGTTATTCAGCCCATTGCGAAGGTCTTGGATGTTCCACATTGTAAAGACGGAAGTTTTCCTTTTGAAAAGTCCATTGTTGTAAAGGGCTTAAAAAAAGGACGCTACTTATTGCATGTTCGTTCGCTTAATGGAAAAGCCGTTAACAATATTGTTGAAGTTGATAACGAGTAATTTAAGTTTGTTTTTTTGAAGTTTGCGAAAGACAAATTTTGCAAGCGGGTTTAAGTTTTTAAAGCTTAAACCCGTTTTTTTATTGAGTTCTGATTTTATTCAATATCTTTACAGCACCGAAATCCCTCTTGATAAAACGCATGCGTGCTAGGGGAATCGACCTTGAAAGAATGCTCCTCCTAAGAAGGGAACATATGATGAGGAATTATGAACACAGCCATGGGCTCTCAGGCAGAAAAAATTTCAAGATATTTAGTGAATCCATATTATAAAGATTTCTTTTTTATACCTAAAGAGTAAGCCGTTTGCATCAGATTGCGGTGGTTTTTAGAAAAGCCATAAACGCCTAAATATATTAAAAAAAATAAAAAAGAGTAAGTTTTTCACGTAGAAATGACATGTTGTATAACGCTTGAGGTTATGATCTATTCACGCCAGTTCTAAGAGGAAAAACAGTATATAAGCCGTATTGGTGAAAAAAAGCGAGATTTTAAATGGCGCAAAATGGTGTTCTGACTCAACCACTGATTTTTATCCAACGACATTTAATCTCTGACATTAATTTTCTTTCTAAGATCTTTTTAACGCTCTTTTTTGTTTTGTGCGTAGGAATGTTGATGGTCCCGTCCCAAGGATTCGCACAGGGACAACCCACTGATGTTGAAGTCGAAACCGTTCAGCAACTCTTAATTCAATTGAAATCATCGGATAAGCATCAAGCAAGTGCAGCCGCACAAGCTCTTGGCCACTACCCTTACGCTGAAGTTAATCAGGCTCTGATAGGGGCTGCAACACAAGAGCTTGCACAACTCACTCCCAATAGTTTTGTTATTGGAAACGCGGTTAAATCTCTTATGAATCTTGCAACCCCGCAAGATATCCCTGGGCTTCAAGAAATCAAAACCAAGATTGATCAACTTATTTCAAGAGGGAATGCCAACAGATCGTTTCCTCATATTGGTAGAGAGGTCGATCAAGCCATTCAGGTTGCTGGACAAAGACAAAATACTGATTTACAAAGTCTTGCTCTTTACATAAAAAGCCAAAAGGCAAAATCCACAACACGTGGCCCTCTTGCGGATCGAGTATTTTTAAAAGAAGAATTAAAAAATGTTTTTTCAAGTGGACAAAAACCAGATGTCGAAGAGGCTGCTAAGATTTTGCTTCTTGCAACAAGCAATTTTTTAAGTGACGAAATCTTAGAGCAATTGCAAAAAAGTGAACCCTTTGAAATTTTTGGTCGAGAAAGTGAAGCAGAACAAGTCATTGACACTCTCACTCGAGAAAAAGGAAGAAACCCCGTTCTTGTTGGTCCAAGGGGTGCTGGTAAGACTTCGATCGTGCAAAAAGTTGCAAGAACTATTTTAGATGGCAATTTGCCATCACATGCCGTTTACCAAAATGAAATTAATGGGGCTTTTGTTATAGAAACAACGCCAGCTAGAATTTCAAGACTTGCTAAAGCTAATGATAGCAATGCTCAGGCCGCAGCTCTTGAGATGTACTTTGATGCAATCTTAACTTTAGAAAAAAATCTTGGTATCAAAATCATTATTTTTGTTGATGAATTGCACACATTGGGTCCTGGCCAGGTCGAAGCCATGAAGCCCTATTTGGATTCCAGGACTCGAGCCATTAAGCTCATTGGTTCGTCAACAAGTGTTGAATACCAAAATGCATTTAAACATAATCCGGCAATTCAAAGGCGTTTTGATATAATAGGTGTTAGCGAACAATCCGTTGAAGAAGTAAAAAGAATTATTGTGGCTTCTGAAAAAGCAAGAACTGAAAAACGCTATGGCTTTGTCATTACAGATGAAGCTATAGATGCTATCGTCAATAATGCAACCCGTGTTTATCCAGACACTTCTCTTGTAGACGCATCATCAAAAATGTTAATGACGCTTTCGTCTATAGAGGCCCGTAAGCTTGGAGATCAGGGGACAAAGCAAATCACCATTACTGGTGAAATGGTTTACGAATTTGTTCAAACAAAGCTTGGCTACCCTGTGAACCCTCTTGATGTTAGGTCTCTTCAAAAATACAAAGAAGATTTGCTAAAATCTTTAAACGAAGAAGTTTTGGGTCAAGGGCGTATAGTCGGCGATGTGGTTGATGAATGGGTTCGCTTGCTTAGAAACAATAAAAAAGGTGTGCGCAGTATTTTAATGTTGGGACCAACAGGGGTTGGTAAATCTTTTTTAGGCCGTGAGCTTGCAAAGAAGGTTTTTGGATCAGAAGGAGCTTTTTTAGAAGTAGATGCCAATATGTTTAAAGATGGTGGCTTTAGTACTGGAACCTTCTTTGGTGTTCCCAATGGAGTCAAGAGTAGTGATCAGACAGCCGGAATGTTTTTTGATTATCTTGATGATCCAGGAAAAGGAAAGTTTGGTGGGATTATTCTTATTAACGAAGCCGAACGTGCTCATACAGATTTTTGGGAAAAAATGATGGAGATTATGGATACGGGGCGTGCAACAGGTGGCGACGGCAAAGAAAGAGTTTTGGGTCGTCATTTAATTATTCTAACATCCAATAGAGGGGATTCGATCCTTTATCCTAAGACTATCGAAGACTGGACAGAAACAGAATACAAAGCCCACATGGAAACTTTAACTGAGGAGCGTCTGAAGGCTGTGTTTCAAGAATCGATCTCTGGTCGGGATCAGTTTAGACTTCCCAGTGCAGTTCTTGCTAGGATTGATAAATATACAGCAGCAGAACCCATGGTACCTGCAAAAATCCAAATGATTGCCATTCAGAAAGCACAAAAAACGGTTCGTGAACTAGAGTCTTCTTTTAAAATTAAGATCGAAATGGATCCAGCTGTGCCATCTGAAATTGCAAAAGCCTCTTATCAAAAAGGACTTGGAGCCCGCCCTGTTGAAAAAAAGGTTATCGATTTAATAGGAGCTACGGTGGATCGTTACCTTGTCGCGAGTAATACGCAAAAAGGGGATCGACTCCAAATTTCGTTAGTTCGAGATGGGCAGACGGCAAGTATTCGTGTTCATGGAGATAGCGGTACAACAACATTTGTCATTCCAACTGTAGAAGAACAAGATTTTTTAAGTGATCAAGAACTACTAGAACGACTGGATGGGTTGGATAAAGAATTAAAATCAAGAATCTTTGGCCAAGATGAGATGATTGAACGGGTTAAAGATGCCGTCATCGCACATCAGGTAACACAAGGAAAACGTCCCTTGAGTATTTTTTTAGTAGGTACAACGGGGACAGGAAAAACCGAAACAGCAAAAGCCTTGGCAAAATCTCTTTATCGTTCTGAATCGAGAGCTCTTGTGCTTGATATGGGCAAAATTATTTACGAAGGAGAGCTTAATAATATATTTGGATCTCCGGCAGGGCATGTTGGTTCTCAAGAAGAAAGGGCCTTTGAGCAATTCTTACGAGAAAACCCACAAGGTGGAGTAATTGTTTTTGATGAAATATCGAATATGGGGGGCAAAGATCTTGCACAAAAAGAGGCCTTATTTAAAAAGTTTTATTCTATTTTTGAAGAAGGTGTTTGGATATCGCCAGCTACAAATAAATCTTACGATCTTTCTCGATATACTATTATCAACACGGGTAATGATCTAGAAAAATTACTCCAAGGAATTTCTGACGACAATTTAAGGCTGTCTATTTGGAATAAAAATAAATTACCGTCTATTGTAAGAAGATTACTTTTAAAGTCTGGTGTGACAGAGGCCTTTTTAGGGCGTATGTCCGATATTATTTTGATGAAGCCGCTTTTAAGATCAGAAGTTTATCAGATCACTCTTAAAATATTAGACGAACAAACAAGAGAGCTTAAAGAAAAAGGTCTTGATGTTGAGTTTGAAGAAAATTTTATCCGAGATATTTCAAATAAATTTTTTACACAAGATCAGGGAGCAAGGTCCATTCGAAACCTTGTGGAATTTCGAATTAAATCTGCTATTGCACAGCTCGTTATTCGCGCTAAAGGGATTCAAAATCTTCGAGGCAAGGTGATCTATTTGTCTATTGAAGACAATCAGGTCAAAAGAACCTATGCAAAGCTTTCGGATCCAGAAAGGCGAGTCGTTTTAACGGCTAGTCTTAAAGATCAGGATGCTTTGAGTGTCGAACTAGACGCAACAGAATTTGCATCAAAAACAAATCTTCAAACTCGTAGAGAGGTTTTAAGAACTGCTTACCATGAGACGGGGCATGCAATTGTTAACAATCCTACCCTTACAGGTAAGCGGGTTGCGATGATTACGGTGATTGGTCAAGATAATGACTTGGGGTTTACACACTACGAAGAGATCATAAGCCAGAGACAATCCCCAACAGAAAAGGCGATTGTTATGGAAATAGCGGGGCTCCTAGCGGGGCAGACGGCAGAAAAGATTGCAGGATTTGAATCAAGTGCAGGGTGGGCAGATGATATTGAAAAAGCCCGGATTCTTGCAACAAAATATATTTTGAATTGGGGCCTTGGTGAAAATATGGTGTCAGTTCAAGTTGATGAAAAAGGTAAGCCGCGTCTGGGTGCTGCCAAAGCTATTCAGTTCCAAAAAGAAATGGATAGGATTTTTTTAGAGGCTCAAACTCTTTCAGAAAAAATATTAAATGAAAAATGGCCATTTGTTCGTGCCGTCGTTAGAGAGCTTTACTCTAAAGGTCAAATCATGGGGGATCGGTTTGCACAAATCGAAATGCAATTTAAAGAAACGTCTCAGCAAACATCATGGATGGCAAAAGAAGATTCTAAGTCCTCTGATCTGCATGGAAGTATGAGCAGATGTGGGAGTCTTTTTGCTAGGTGAATGTAAGAGGGGGTTTTGAGTGGGTACAGATTTAAAAAGATATTTTAAAAATCTCCTTGTATCTTTGATGTTGGGGATATTTTTAAGTTTTTCTTTTAATTTTGCATATCCTCATGTTGTGCAGGCAACAATATGCTCCGATCTTTTTAGTCATCGTGACTTCGTAACGAATGACAGAGTTAGAGATGCTATAAGAGTAACCAAGAGCGGAATAACTGAAAAAGAACTTTCCAATCATGTCTCCGATAAAATCATGCAAGTCCCTGAGTTTCGATTTCTTCGAAAAATAGCAGAAGAGATGGGCATTCGGGTTTGGCTTTTTGGTGGAACAGCCTCAAGCTTTCTTCATTACGTCAAATGGGATTTAGCAAGATCCAAAGGATTAATGTATCTTCAAAAAGAGAGATTTGATTATGATTTTACCAGTATTTTTAGAAGTACTCAGGATTTAGATATTGTTGTAGATGCCACACCCGAAGTGACACGCAAATTTCAAGATACCATTGTTAAAAAATATCCCTATTTTTTAGGAGATAAGACCAATGGGTGGGAGGTAAGGTCCCTCAGAAATCGTATAAAAACTCCTGGAGAATTTGGTTTTAAAGAAGCTCTTTTAGACGATGCTGATTTTAGCAATCAAAATACAGACTCCAACTCCTTAGGAATGGTAGAAATCACTTTAAGTCAAGAGCCAGTCGTCCGCAATCTTCTCCGCGAGAGTCTAGCAGAACATATTTTTTTAGAAGATGCTGT